>NZ_JBGFFF010000027.1:0-39859 GCF_056175785.1 Acidovorax sp. LjRoot204 | reverse complement strand
GTGAGGTGTTCCGCATTGGCTCGCTCACGCCCATCACCGGCGCAGGCAGCCCCTACGGCCCGGGCATGCAGCAGGCCATTCGTCTGGCCGTGGACGAGGTCAATGCCGCGGGCGGCGCGGGTGGGCGCAAGCTTGAACTCTTCACCGAAGATGACCAGACCAAGCCCGACGCGGCCGTGCTGGCCGCCAAGAAGCTGATCGAGGTGAACAAGGTGCAGGCGGTGCTGGGCACCTGGGCCTCGGGCGTGACGCTGGCGGTGATGCCGCTGACCGACGCGGCAGGCATCATCCAGATGAACGTGTCGGGTGCGCCCGCCATTTCCACGCTGGACACCAAGGACCTGGTGTGGCGCTTTCAGGCCACCAACGACCGCTTTGGCGCGGCCTTTGCCGAGATCTGCACCAAGCGCGGCTTCAAGCGCCCGGCCACCATGGCGTTCAACAACGCATCCGGCCTGGGCAACGTGGAAGGCTTCACGAAGGCCTGGGAGAAACGCGGCGGCAAGGTGGCGGCCCATGTCACTTACGAACCCAGCCGCCCCAGCTACCGCAGCGAGCTGCAGAAGATCCTGGCCGCCAAGCCCGATGTGATCGTGATGGGCTCGTACCTGCCCGACACCACCATCATCCTGCGCGAGTGGTTCCAGTCCGGTGCCGACACCAAGTGGATCATCCCCGGCTGGGCGGCCAACCCCGACCTAGTGAAGGCCCTGGGCGCAGAGGTGTGTGAAGGCATCATTTCGGTGGACACGGTGTCCAACGAAAAGAGCGCCTCCTACGCCCAGTTTGATGCCGCCTTCACCAAGGCCACGGGCAAGGCCGCGTCCACCAACATCTACGCCGCCATGGCGTACGACATGGTGATCTCGCTGGCGCTGGCCATGGAGGCCGCTGGCCCCAAGGCCACGGTAGAGCAGATCAACGCCAAGATGCGCGATGTCTCCAACGCCCCCGGCACGGCCGTGTTCACCTTTGCCGAAGGCAAGGCGCAACTGGCCAAAAAAGCCAAGGTGAACTACGAAGGCGCATCGAGCAAGCTGGACTTTGACAAGGCGGGCGATGTGACGCCGGACTTTGGCGTGTTCATCATCGAAAAGGGCCAGCTGGTGCGGCGCGACRTGGTGTCCATCACGATGTGATGGACCGCGCCCGGTGCGCCTGCCAGGTGCAGGCCCCGGGCATTTTTTTGCGGCGCACAGCGCAGATGTGCACGGGATGACGGAATGACGCAATGACCTGGATCGACTTTGTAAACCTGCTGATCAACGGATTGATCGAAGGCCTGGTGGTGGCACTGCCCGCCCTGGCCATGACCCTGGTGATGGGTGTCAACCGCTTTCCCAACGCAGCCACGGGCGACATGCTCACCACCGGCGCCTACGCTGCCGTGGCGGTGCAGCTGCTGGGTGGCTGGCCGCTGTGGGCGGCGGCGCTCATCAGCATGGTGGTCACGGCCGTGGTGTCGGCGGGCTCGTACACGCTGATCTTTCGCAAGCTGGCCGGGCGGCCCATGGTGTCGTCCATGCTTGCGGCCATTGGCCTCGGGTTTTTGCTGCGCAGCCTGATCGGTTTTTTTGCCGGGCATGACCAGCGCACGTTTGACCTGCCCCTGGTGCGCGCCTGGAACTTTGGCGGTATTCGCGTGTTGCCCACCGACCTGGCCATTGCGGCGGTGGCCGCCGTTTGCCTGCTGGTGGTGTTTGTGCTGATCTACCGCACCAGCTTTGGCCGCCAGCTGCGCGCCGTGGCCGACAGTGCGGACCTGGCGCGGGCCAGCGGCATCCGTGCCAATGGGTTGATGCTGAGCCTCTGGTTGCTGGTAGGTGCCTTGTCCTCGCTGGGCGGCGTACTGCTGGGCATGAAGGCCGTGGTCAGCCCCGAGATGGGGTGGGAGAGCCTGATCCCCGCGTTTGCCGCCATGGTGCTGGGCGGCATTGGTAGCCCGGTGGGCGCGGTGCTGGGTGCGCTGCTGCTGTGTGTGGCGCAAGAGCTGGCGGTGCCACTGATGGGGCCGTCGTACAAGCTGGTGCTGTCGTTTGTGGTGTTGGCCCTGGTGCTGCTGGTGCGCCCGGCGGGCATCATGGGCCGCGTGCAACTGGTGCGGTAAGGAGTTCGACCGATGATTGCTTACCTGTGTGCCATTGGCATCGTTGCGCTTATCTATTGCCTGCTGGCGCTGGGCCTGAACCTGCAGTTCGGCCTGACCCGGCTGGTCAATTTTGGCGTCGTGGCGTTCTTTGCCGTGGGCGCCTACACCTCGGGCCTGCTGGCGCTGCAAGGCGTGCCGCTGGTGCTGTGTTTTGTGGCCGCGGCTGTGCTCTCTGGCTTGCTGGCGCTGCCCATTGGCCTGCTGTCGCTGCGCCTGCGCGATGACTACCTGGCCATCGTGACACTGGGCTTTTCGGAGGCGGTGCGCATCTCCATCCAGCAAGAAAGCTGGCTGACCAAGGGCGTGCAGGGCTTGCCCGGCTTGCCCAAGCTGTTTGCGTCCTGGGGCAGCGGTGTGTCGGACATGGCAATTTTTGCCACGCTGCTGGCGGTGGTTGCTGTGGTGGCCTGGGGCACAGTGCGCCTGGCGGCCAGCCCGTTTGGGCGGCTGCTTAAGGCCATTGGCGACGATGAGCCCGCGTTGTCGGCCCTGGGCAAGGACCCTGCCTGGTTCAAGGTGCAGGTGTTCATGCTGGGGGCGGCGCTGGCGGGTGTAGCGGGGGCGTTCTACGCGCACTTCATCACCTTCATCACGCCAGAGCAGTTCATCCCGCTCATCACGTTTTATGTGTGGATGGGACTGGTGATGGGCGGCTCGGGCACGGTGCGCGGCGCGGTGTTTGGCTCGCTGCTGCTCATGGTGTTTCTGGAGGGCTCGCGCTTTGCCAAGGACTGGGTGCCGGGCGTGTCAGAAGTTGGCATGGCCAGCCTGCGTTTGGCTGCGGTGGGCCTGGCGCTGATTCTGGTCACCCTGTACAAGCCCAACGGCCTGTTTGGAGGCAAAAACCAATGACCGCAACAACGATGCTGAAGGTGGAGGCCGTCACGCGGCAATTCGGGGGCTTCAAGGCGGTGGACGGTGTGTCGCTGCAATTGAACGCAGGTGAGATTCTGGGCATTGCAGGCACCAACGGTGCGGGCAAAAGCACACTGTTTGCCGCCATTGCCGGGCAGCAGCCAGCGGATGCAGGGCAGATCGAGTTTGAGGGGCAGGACATCACCCGTATGCCCCCCTACCGCCGCGCGCGGCTGGGGCTGGTGCGCACGTTCCAGATTCCGCGCGAGTTCAAGAGCCTCACGGTGCACGAGAACCTGATGGCGGCTGCCGCCAACCCGCAAGGGGAGCGGCTGGTGAATGCCTTCTTCCAGACGCGCAGCCTGCGCGAACACGAGGCGCAGTTGTCTGCCAAGGCGGACCGCATCCTCCAGTTTTTGAACCTGGCGCGGGTGCGCGATGTGAAGGCGGGGGGCTTGTCGGGCGGGCAGAAGAAGCTGGTGGAGTTGGGCCGGGTGCTGATGCTGGACCCGCGCTGCATCTTGCTGGACGAGCCGTTTGCCGGGGTGAACCCGGTGCTGATCGAAGAGATCTGTGACCGCGTGCGCGAGCTGAACGGGCGGGGCATCGCGTTCATCGTGATCGAGCACCACCTGCAGGCACTCAAATCGCTGTCCAACCGCATGATCGTGATGGACCGGGGCTCCATCCTGGCCGAGGGCGACCCGCACACGGTGCTGGACGACCCGCGTGTGCAGGAAGCCTACATGGGAGGGGTGGTATGAGCGGCGCAGACAACTTGCTGCAGATCGCGCAATTGCGCGGCGGGTATTCCGAGGTGGACATCATCCACGGCATTGATCTGGCCGTGGCGCCGGGCGAGATCGTGACCATTGCGGGCACCAACGGTGCGGGCAAATCCACGTTGGTGAAGGCGCTGCTGGGCCTGTTGCCACGGGTGGCGGGTACCATCCACCTGGGTGGGCGCGAAATCACGGCCTTGTCGGCCGAAGACCGCTTTGACGCAGGGCTGGCCTACGTGCCGCAGGTGGCCAATGTGTTCCCGTCGCTCACCGTGCGCGAGAACCTGTTGGTGGTGCGCGGCGTGGCAAACATCAAGCGCCGCATGGACGAGGTGCTGGCCGACTTTCCGGCGCTGGTGGAACGTTTGCCTCAGCCCGCCAGCAACCTCTCGGGCGGCGAGCGCCAGCAGCTCGCCTTTGCGCGGGCCCTCATGCCTTCGCCCCGCATCATGGTGCTGGACGAACCCACGGCAGCGCTGGCACCCTCGCTGGTCGGCAAGGTGTTTGACATGGTGCAAAAGCTGCCCGCAGCGGGCGTGGCGGTGCTGATGGTGGAGCAGCGCGCGCGCCAGGCGCTGCAGATCAGCCAGCAGGGCTACATCCTGGACCAGGGGCGGTGCGTGTTGCAGGGCCCCGCACACGGGCTGCTGGCCGATGAGCGCATGGCGCAGCTTTACCTGGGCAACCACTGAGCCACAGGGCACCCAGCCCTGAATGAAGAACACCGAGGAGGCTGCACGCCTGCTCGGTGTTTTGCTATATATTCAATAGCTACTAGCGCATGTTTTACTAGCGCTAGCGGCTGTTTTGATGCTTAGCGAAGCACCAGCACAGGGATGTGCGAATGCGTCAGCACATGCTGCGTTTCGCTGCCCAACAGCAGGCGCTTGAGGCCCTTGCGGCCGTGCGATGCCATCACGATCAGGTCGCACTTGTGCTTCTTGGCGGCTGCAATCACGGCTTCGGCCACCAGGTCGGACTTGGCGACCACAGCCTTCACGGTCACGCCTTGCGCGCCGCCCTGGGCTTTCACGCCATCGACCATGGCCTGTGCGGCATCGCCCCACTGGGCTTCGATGCGTTTGACGTCGTTCATGTCCACCGGCATGCCGCCTTCAAAGTAGCTGCGGGGGTAGCGGGGCACCACCTTGAGGGCGACCACGGTGGCGCCGGTCAGTGCGGCCAGGGACAGGCCATGTTCCACCGCTTTGTCCGACAGAGGGGATCCGTCTGTGGCGATCAGGATGCGTTTGTACATAAAAGGGCTCCTCAAAGTGATGGAACAAGCTTAGGATGAATCATGTTCCGGGGCTTGATCCAGGTCAATGTAGTTGTCATGCCCCACAGATAGGCTTGAACCATGTCCATGTTTCAACCCGGTGCGCCGGCTTCTTCTGCGGTGCATCCTTCTGACAGCGTGGCAGATCCGTTGCCGCCGCAGCGGGTAGAGCTGCTGGATGACCCCCAGGAATGGCTGGCGTTCGGCCGACCCTGCACCCCTGCCGGTAGCCCCTTGCCAGGTGGCGCCACCGACCCTGCAACGGCCGACGGTGCAGCCACCGCATGGGACTCCCATGTGGTGCTGGAGGGCATGCACTGCGCGGCCTGTGCCCTCACGATCGAAGACGCCCTGCGGGCCGTGCCCGGCGTGTTGCAAGCCGATGTGAGCGCCGCTACGCGCCGGGCGCGCGTGGTGTGGCAGCCTGGCCGGGTATTGCCGTCGCAGTGGATGGAGGCCGTGCGCCACGCGGGTTACCGTGCCATGCCCGCCATGGATGCGTTTGCGCGCGACCAGCGCCTGCGCGAGAGCCGCCGTGCGCTGTGGCGCTGGCTGGTGGCGGGCTTTTGCATGATGCAGGTGATGATGTATGCGTGGCCCGCCTACGTGGCACAGCCGGGCGACCTGTCGGGCGAGATGGAGCAACTGTTGCGCTGGGCCTCCTGGGTCATCACGCTGCCCATGGTGGTCTTTTCCTGCGGTCCATTTTTTACCAGCGCGCTGCGCGACATTCGCCTGCGCCGCGTCAGCATGGACCTGCCCGTGGCGTTGGGCATGGCCATCACGTTCGTGGTCAGCACCGCTGGCACTTTTGACCCTGCAGGTATCTTTGGCAAGGAGGTGTACTACGACTCCTTGACCATGTTCGTGTTCTTCCTGCTCACCGGCCGCTGGCTGGAGCTGCGCCTGCGGGATCGCACGGCGGGTGCGCTGGAGGCCGTGATGAACCGCCTGCCCGACAGTGTGGAGCGGCGCGCGGCGGATGGCAGCTTCACCCGCGTGGCCACGCGGCGCATTGTGGTGGGGGACACCATCCGTGTGCTGCCCGGCGAGGCGTTTCCTGCCGACGGCCGCATCACAGCAGGCAGCACCCACGCCGATGAGGCTCTGCTGACGGGCGAATCCACACCCGTTGCACGCCCTGTCGGCAGCACCGTGACGGCGGGCAGCTACAACCTGCAGGCGCCGGTCGAGGTGCTGGTGGAAGGCACAGGTGGGCAAACCCGCTTTGCGCAGATCGTGGCACTGATGGAGAGCGCATCGCTGCAAAAGCCACGGCTGGCGCAGCTGGCGGACCGCATCGCGCGGCCTTTCCTGGTCGCCGTGTTGCTGGCGGCGGCGCTGGCGGCTGCCTACTGGTGGCCGTCGGACCCCGGGCATGCGCTGATGGTGGCGGTGGCCGTGCTCATCGTCACCTGCCCGTGCGCGTTGTCACTGGCCACCCCGGTGGCCATGCTCACGGCGGCAGGCACGCTGGCGCGCCACGGCGTGCTGGTGCGCAATCTGCAGGGGCTGGAGGCGTTGGCCCAGGTGGACACCATGGTGTTTGACAAGACCGGTACGCTGACCCGCGACGGCATGGCGCTGCAAGCGGTGCATCCTGCGGGCAGTTGCAGCGCAGAAGAGGCGCTGGACTTGGCCGCAGCGCTCGCGCGCCAGTCCATGCACCCGGCTTCGCGGGCCTTGGCTGCGGCGGCTTCTGCACAGCAGCTGCCGTTGGGGCGTTGGCAGGTGATGGGTCTGCAAGAGGATGCAGGGCAGGGGCTGACTGCTACCGTGGAGGACACCACCGGGGCAGCAGTTGCTCGCACGATCCGCCTGGGCTCTGCCCGCCATGCGGGCGTTGCCAACGATGCAGGCGGTGCTGCGCTGCAGGTCGTGCTCTCTGAGCAATCGGCAGATGGAGCCTTGTGCGAACTGGCCCGCTTTGATCTGGTGGAAGACCTGCGGGCCGAGGCCTCCGCCGTGGTGCACGCCTTGCAGCAGGACGGTGTGGCCGTGCAATTGCTGTCGGGTGACCGCCGGGGTGCAGTGCAGCGGGTGGCCGCGCAGGCGGGCATTGCCCAGGCCCAGGGCGAGTGCACTCCGCAGGGCAAGCTGGCCGCGCTGCAGGCACTGCAGTCGCAAGGACACCACGTGGCCATGGTGGGCGATGGCCTCAATGACGGCCCGGTGCTTGCGGGGGCCCATGTCTCTTTTGCCTTCGGCCGCGCAGTGCCACTGGCGCAGTCCCGGGCAGACTTTGTGGTACTGGGCGACAGCCTGTTGCTGGTGCCGCAAACGGTGCTGCTGGCACGCCGCACCCTGCGCGTGGTGCGCCAGAACCTGTGGTGGGCTGCGGCCTACAACGCGCTGTGTGTGCCGCTGGCGGTGCTGGGCTGGATGCCTGCTTGGCTGGCCGGGCTGGGCATGGCGCTGAGTTCGCTGCTGGTGGTGCTCAACGCAGCGCGCCTGGCGCGCGACCTGCCTTCCTTGCCTGGCTCGCACAGTGCGCCATTGCCCACGGTGGCGTTGCCTGCACGACCCGACCCCCTGGCTGGCAGCGCGCCGCAGCCGCCCCTTGATCTTTCCAAGAACCCGCTGGAGCTTGTCTGATGGACATCCTTTATTTGCTGATTCCTCTGTCCGTGATGCTGGTGCTCCTGATTCTGGGAGGCCTGTGGTGGGCCGTGTACCACGGCCAGTTCGAGAGCGTCGAACAAGAGGGGGAGCGCATTCTCCGAGACGGTTGACTTGTGTCAATGCCCGATAGCCGCGACTGCAACAAACTCTTACTGCAATACAAAGAGGTGCCCGATGGATTTTCCAAAAACAAATGCTGCGCACTACAACGATACGGTAGTGCGGCAGTTCTCTATCCTGGCCGTGGTGGTGGGGGTGGTCGGCATGCTGGTGGGCGTCATCATCGCCGCCCAGTTGGCCTGGCCAGAACTCAACTTTGGCATTCCGTGGCTGAGTTATGGCCGCTTGCGACCTTTGCACACCAATGCGGTGATCTTTGGTTTTGGCGGCAGCGCGCTGTTTGCTACCAGCTACTACGTGGTGCAGCGCACCTGCCAGGTCCGGCTTTTTGCCGGCCCACTGGCTGCATTCACCTTTTGGGGCTGGGTGCTGGTCATTGCGGCAGCGGTCGTCAGCCTGCCCATGGGGTACACCCAAGGCAAGGAATACGCTGAACTTGAATGGCCCATTGACATCCTGATCACGCTGGTCTGGGTGTCCTATGCCATCGTGTTCTTCGGAACCATTGGCACCCGCAAGGTCAAGCACATCTATGTGGCCAACTGGTTCTTTGGTGCCTTCATCCTGGCCGTGGCTCTGCTGCACCTGGTGAACAGCGCAGCCATCCCTGCGGGCATGATGAAGAGCTACTCGGCCTATGCCGGYGTGCAGGACGCCATGGTGCAATGGTGGTACGGCCACAATGCAGTGGGCTTCTTCCTSACCRCKGGCTTCCTGGGCATGATGTACTACTTCATCCCCAAGCAGGCGGGCCGTCCGGTGTACAGCTACCGCCTGTCGATCGTCCACTTCTGGGCGCTGATCTTCACGTACATGTGGGCGGGCCCACACCACCTGCACTACACSGCGCTGCCKGACTGGACGCARTCGSTGGGCATGGTGTTCTCGCTSATCCTGCTYGCSCCSAGCTGGGGCGGCATGATCAACGGCRTCATGACSCTSTCGGGCGCMTGGCACAAGCTGCGYRMCGACCCSATCCTGCGCTTCCTGATCGTGKCGCTGTCGTTCTACGGCATGTCSACSTTCGARGGYCCGATGATGTCSATCAAGACSGTCAAYGCCCTGASCCACTACACCGACTGGACCATYGGCCACGTGCACTCCGGCGCCCTGGGCTGGGTGGGTCTGATCTCGATGGGTTCGCTGTACTACCTGGTGCCACGCCTGTTCGGCAAGGACAAGATGCACTCTGTCAAAGCGATCGAGCTGCACTTCTGGATGGCCACCATCGGCATCGTGCTGTACATCGCAGCGATGTGGATTGCCGGCGTGATGCAGGGCCTGATGTGGCGCGCGGTCAACCCCGACGGCACCCTGACCTACACCTTCGTGGAAAGTGTGAAGGCCACCTATCCCTTCTATGTGATCCGTGTGGCGGGTGGCTTGCTGTACCTGGGCGGCATGCTGGTCATGGCCTGGAACGTGTGGCTGACTGCCATCTCGGGCCGTTCGGTCAAGGTGGCCATTCCTGCTGTGAACGCGGCCCACGCTTGAGTCCGAAGGAGATCATTCATGTCCAACAACAACACATCTGCTTCGACCGGTTTCTCCCATGAAAAGGTGGAGACCAACAACTTTCTGATGATCGTGCTCATCCTGATTGTGATCGCCATTGGTGGTCTGGTCGAGATCGTGCCCCTGTTCTTCCAGAAGTCCACGACCGAGGCGGTCAAGGGCGTGGAGCCCTACAACGCCCTGCAGCTGGCGGGCCGCGACATCTACATCCGCGAGGGTTGCTACAACTGCCATTCGCAGATGATCCGCCCCTTCCGCGCCGAGACGCTGCGCTACGGGCACTACTCGGTGGCGGGCGAGTTTGTGTATGACCATCCCTTCCAGTGGGGCAGCAAGCGCACGGGGCCTGACCTGCACCGCGTGGGTGGCAAGTACAGCGACGAATGGCATCGCATCCACCTGAACAACCCCCGCGATGTGGTGCCCGAGTCCAACATGCCCGCGTACCCCTGGCTCGAAAAGAACCAGGTGGACCCTGCAGTGATGGCTCCCCGCATGAAGGCCCTGCGCACCGTAGGCGTGCCTTACACCGACGAGCAGATCACTGCTGCGGCGGGCGAGGTCAAGGGCAAGACGGAGCAGGACGCGCTCATCGCCTACCTGCAAGTCATGGGCCGTGCGCTCAAGTAAGCAAAGGAGATATCCCATGGACATCACCACCATGCGCATCGTCGCCACCCTGGCATCGATGGCCTGCTTCATTGGCATCTGGGTCTGGGCCTACCGAGGCCGCAACAAGGCCCGGTTCGACGAGGCAGCCCAGCTGCCTTTCGAGACAGATTGACCTTCACCAGAACGAGAACACCCCATGAGTGACTTCACCAGCAATTTCTGGTCGGTCTTTGTGACCACGCTGACCCTGGTCGGCATCATCGCCTGCGGCATCCTGCTTTGGATGGCAGGCCGCAAGAAGGTGGTTGCCACCTCCGACAACACCACCGGCCACGTCTGGGACGAGGACCTGGTTGAAATGAACAACCCCCTGCCGCGCTGGTGGGTGTGGCTGTTCGTCATCACCATCGTCTTTGGCCTGGGCTACCTGGCTGCCTACCCAGGTCTGGGCAGCTTTACCGGCAAGCTCAACTGGACGCAAAAGGGGGAGTACGAAGCCGAAATGGCCAAGGCCAAGACGGAGCTGGAGCCCCTGTATGCCCGCTTTGTATCCATGAAGCCCGAAGACGTGGCCAAGGACCCGCAGGCCCATGCCATTGGTGAGCGCTTGTTCATGAACAACTGCGCGCAGTGCCACGGCTCGGATGCACGCGGCAGCAAGGGCTTCCCGAACCTGACGGACAACGACTGGCTGCATGGCGGCACACCCGAAAAGATCCGCGAGACACTGGAGAAGGGCCGCATCGGCAACATGCCTCCCATGGCAGCGGCCGTGGGCACCCCAGAAGACGTGCGCAATCTGTCGCATTACGTGTTGAGCCTGTCGGGTAGCCCSCACGACTCGCTGCGTGCATCGCTGGGCAAGTCCAAATTTGCGGCTTGCGCGGCCTGCCACGGCATGGATGGCAAGGGCAACCAGGCACTGGGTGCACCCAATCTGACCGACGATATCTGGCTGCATGGCTGGGGCGAGGCTGCCATCACGGCCATGATCAACAACGGAAAGGTCAACCAGATGCCTGCACAGGCCGAGAAGTTGACCGAGGCGCAGATCGGCGTACTCTCTGCCTATGTGTGGAGCCTGTCGAACAAGCAGGTGGCTGCACGTTGATATGTCCACCGGGCGGTGCTTGAGGCACTGCCCGGGTTTTCTTTTCAGAGTAAGCATGTCCTCCGTTCATAAAGCGACACCATGAGCACACCCAGCGAGCCTGCTCGCAAGGTCATCCCGATTACGCCAGTCGCCGCCGATGCGTCCTCTGCGGGCGAGATCATCTCGCTGTACGAAGCGCAAAAGAAGATATACCCGCGCTCGATCAGCGGATTGTTTGCGCGCTGGCGTTGGGGCATGGTGCTTTTGACGCAGCTGGTGTTTTACGGGCTACCGTGGTTTGAATGGGGCCAGCGCCAGATGGTGCTGTTTGATCTGGGGGCTCGCAGGTTCTACATCTTTGGCCTGGTGCTCTATCCGCAGGATTTCATCTATCTCACCGGCCTTCTGATCATTTCGGCGCTGTCGCTGTTCCTCTTCACCGCCGTGGCAGGGCGCCTTTGGTGTGGCTTTGCCTGTCCGCAGACGGTGTACACCGAAATGTTCATGTGGATCGAGCACAAGATCGAAGGCGATCGCAGTGCCCGCCTCCGTCTGGACAACGGCCCCTGGACGTTCGAGAAGATCCGCAAAAAGTTTCTCAAGCAGGTGGTGTGGATCACCGTGGCCCTGTGGACTGGGTTCACTTTCGTAGGGTACTTCGTGCCCATCCGCGAACTGGGCAGCGAGCTGCTGGCGTTTGAAGGCGGTTGGCAGATTTTCTGGGTGCTGTTCTACGGTTTTGCCACCTACGGCAACGCAGGCTTCATGCGCGAGCAGGTCTGCAAGTACATGTGCCCCTATGCGCGCTTTCAGAGCGCAATGTTTGATAAAGACACGCTCATCGTCACCTACGACCCTGAGCGTGGCGAGCAGCGCGGCCCGCGCAAGAAGAACATTGACTACAAGGCCCAGGGACTTGGCGACTGCATTGACTGCTCGCTGTGTGTGCAGGTCTGTCCGGTGGGCATCGATATCCGCAAGGGCTTGCAATATGAGTGCATTGGTTGCGGGTTGTGTGTGGACGCCTGCAATACCGTAATGGACAAGATGCAGTACCCGCGTGGTCTGATCCGCTATTCCACCCAGAACGGCGTGGCCAAGCGCTGGACGCAGTCCCAGATGCTGCGTCGCGTGTTGCGTCCCCGTGTGCTGATCTACACCGCCGTGCTGGTAGCACTGTGCGTTGCCATGCTGGCCAGCCTGGTGGTGCGCACGCCGCTGAAGGTGGATGTCGTGCGTGACCGGGCCGCGCTCTCGCGCATTGTGGCGGGGGGCAAACTGGAGAATATTTACCGGCTGCAGATCATGAAYGCCACGGAGGGCGAACAGCGCTACCGCATCAGCGCGCGTGGACTGGAGGGGCTGGAGGTGGCCTCCGAGGCCGAAGTGGATATTGGCGCAGCAGAGTCGCGCTGGGTGGCCGTGCGTTTGCAGATTCCGTACGGTTCCGCCACGTCGGGCTCGCATGCGGTTCAGTTTGACGTGCAGGCCGTAGGGGCAGCTGCCCACGTGACGGAAAAATCCGTGTTTCTTGTGCCGCGTTGAGCGGCATCCCGGTGGGGCCTTTCAGGGTCGCACTTTGACCGATATTGTTGAGGAGTAGAGCACCATGTCTTCAAACCCTGCCATCGCTACACCGGCAGTTCCCGTGCCCTGGTGGAAGTTCGGCCATGTGTGGCTGGTGATTGCCGGGCCTGCCATCGTGATCGTGGCTGGCTTTGTGACGCTGTGGCTGGCGATTTCTCGGCCTGACCCGGTGGTGGCCGAGGATTACTACCGCCAGGGCATTGAGATCAATAAGACCTTGGTGGCACCGGAGAAAAGCCTGGCACCGGCACTCAAGGCCCGCAACCATGCGGCCACCCCCGTGCAAGACCAACCACGCTGACAACCCTCCGGTCGCTGTCCCCAGCGACCCCAGGCAGCACCAGGAGACAGAACCGATATGTGGACGCAACGCCTGATGTGGATTGCATGGCCCGCCTTCTTGATGGCGGGCGTGCTGGAGATGCTGGTTTTTGCCATGGTGGACCCCCAGGACCTGCACTGGTTCGGCCAGCCCCTGGCGCTGTCACGGCAAGGGGTGTACACCCTCGCATTTTTTGTGTTTTGGGCCATCACCATGGCCACGAGCGCATTGACGACACTGCTGTCCATGTCTCCGTTCGAGGTCAACCGGTGCCCGGTGCCCGATGGGGAGCGCCCCGACGATTGCCGCAAGACATCGTCCTGCCCCTGAGCCCTTTTCGCTTGCTTGTCTGGGCATGCAATGCATGCCGTTTCGCAAGAGATGGTTGTACTTTGTGCTGAACCGACCCTCTGCGTGGAAGTGGTTCAGTGTCAGTGTCGTCAGTGGCAGGTCTGCTGGCTGTTCACAATGCGTCGCAGGGCATCGGTGTCGAGAATGCGCACATGGCGCTGTTTGACTTCCACGATCCCTTCTTCCACAAACTTGGAGAAGGTCCGGCTGACCGTTTCGAGTTTGAGGCCGAGGTAGCTGCCGATTTCTTCGCGCGTCATGCGCAACACCAGTTCCGACTGCGAGAAGCCCCGTGCATGCAGGCGCTGCACCAAGTTTAGCAAAAAGGCAGCCAGGCGTTCCTCGGCACGCATGCTGCCCAGCAGCAACATCACGCCGTGCTCGCGCACGATCTCGCGACTCATGATCTTGTGCACGTGGTGCTGCAGGGCTGTGACTTCGCGTGACAGCTCTTCAATGCGGTCGAAAGGCATGACACACACTTCAGCATCTTCAAGTGCCACCGCATCACAGGTATGGTGGTCATTGACGATGCCGTCGAGCCCGATGATCTCGCCCGCCATCTGAAAGCCCGTGACCTGGTCGCGACCGTCTTCTGTGGCCACGCAGGTCTTGAAGAACCCGGTGCGGATGGCATACAGGGACGTGAAGGACTCGCCATTGCGAAACAGCGTGCCTCCGCGTTTGACTTTGCGACGGACGGCAACCACCTCGTCAATGCGCTGGAGCTGCTCTTCGTTCAAGCCCACGGGCATGCACAGCTCGCGGAGGTTGCAGTTGGAGCAGGCGACTTTGATGGTGAGCGGGTTCATAGGCACATGGACTTGGGTTGTTGGTCGAGCATATCGTGCTTGCCGTACACGAACCTGAATACAGGGCGCGGGCGAGCGGCTGACCTTCATCAAATTGTCGCCGTATCCCTTGTTGGTTCACTTGATGCAGGTCAAGGACATGTCCCGGAGCCTACGGCACAGTCAAGGTGTACGCAAGGAAATTTCCCCATGACTGCTGTTTCGCCAGATCTTCTGCGCCGCTTTGACGTGCCAGGGCCCCGTTATACGTCCTATCCAACGGCCGACCGATTTGTGGAGGCCTTCGGTCAGGAAGATTATGTGCTGGCGCTGCAACAGCGCCGTTCGGGCACGCTGGCCAAGACCATGCCGCTGTCCCTGTACGTGCACATCCCGTTTTGCGAATCCCTGTGCTACTACTGCGCCTGCAACAAGATCATCACCAAACACCATGACCGCGCCGAGGTCTACTTGCGCTACCTGAGCCGCGAGATCGACCTGCACACCGCGCACTGTGGCGTAGGACAGGTGGTGAGTCAATTGCACCTGGGCGGTGGCACGCCCACCTTCCTCTCAGATGCGGGCTTGCGGGAGCTGATGGCCATGCTCAAGCGCAGCTTCACGCTGGCGCCCGGGGGCGAATACTCGATCGAAGTGGATCCGCGCACGGTCAACTCCGAGCGTCTGGCGCTCCTGGCTGAATTGGGTTTTAACCGCCTGAGTTTTGGCGTGCAGGACTTTGATGCCGAAGTGCAAAAGGCCGTGCACCGCATTCAGCCTGCAGAGCAGGTTTTTGCGCTGGTGGAGTCCGCCCGCTCGCTGGGCTTTGATTCGGTGAACGTGGACCTGATCTACGGCCTGCCGCGCCAGACGCCAGAGTCTTTTGACCGCACGCTGGCGCAGGTGGCGCAGCTGCGGCCTGACCGCATTGCGTTGTATGCCTATGCACACTTGCCGGAGCGTTTCAAGCCACAGCGTCGCATCATCTCCGCCGAATTGCCCACGGGCGCGAGCAAGCTGTCCATGCTCTCGCGCTCACTCGATGCGTTCATGGACGCTGGGTATGTCTATGTGGGCATGGACCACTTTGCTCTGCCTACCGACGCACTGGCTGTGGCCAAGCGCCAGGGACGCTTGCACCGCAACTTCCAGGGCTACAGCACGCAGCCAGACTGCGACCTGATTGGGCTGGGCGTATCGGCCATCGGCCGGGTAGGGGCGACTTACAGCCAGAACTCCAAGACGCTGGACGAGTACTACGACTTCCTGGACCAGGGGCGGCTGCCTGTGGTCCGCGGGCTGGCCCTGACCCGCGACGACCTGGTGCGCCGCGCGGCCATCATGGCCCTGATGTGCCAGGGCGAGCTGCTGTTCGAGCCGATGGAGCAGGCGTGGTTGATCGATTTCCGCCAGTACTTCGCAGCAGAGTTGGCGCAGCTGGAGGGTATGCAGGAGCAGGGGTTGGTACGGGTGGGTCCGGAGGGCATTGAAGTGACCGCCACCGGGTGGTTCTTCGTGCGCGGTATCGCCATGGTTTTTGACCGTTATCTGCAGGCAGACCGCAACCGCGCCCGATTTTCGCGCATCATCTGACACCTATGCTTGCCACTGTTGGCTGGACCGCTTTGCTCATGGGACTCGCCGGCGGGTCCCATTGCTTGGCCATGTGTTCCGCGCCCTGCGGAGCATTGGTGCGGCAGGGCGGCGCAGCACAGGCGGACGGTGGCGCGGAGCAGGAGGTGCGCTGGGCGCCGCGTGGCGGTGCGCTGCAGCGCACAATGGCCTTTCACGCAGGGCGCCTGGTGGGGTATGCCAGCGCAGGTGCACTGGCGGCCTTGGCCATGGACAGTCTGGCATGGCTGACCCAGCAGACCAGCGCGCTGCGCCCCGCCTGGACACTCATGCATGTGGCGGTGATGGCCTGGGGGCTCATGATGATGGTGCAGTCTCGGCAGCCTGCCTGGGTGGAGCAGGCGGGCCGCTCCGTGTGGGCGCGTGTTCGTCCGCTGGTCGGGGCTCCGGGCGGAGTGATGGCGGCCGGGGTCCTGTGGGCCCTGATGCCTTGTGGACTGCTCTATTCGGCCCTGTTGGTCGCGGCGCTCAGCGGGGGGGCGCTGGAGGGGGCCCTCACCATGGCGCTGTTTGCCGTGGGCAGTGGGGTGTGGCTGGTGGGCGGCCCCTGGGCTTGGAGCAGCCTTCGCAACCGCCTGAATCTCGCGCGGGCGCAGTGGGGTACGAGGGCCGCAGGCGCCATGCTGTGCGCGGTAGCTGCCTGGGCACTGTGGATGGATCTCATTTACAAGCCGTCGCTCTGGTGCCGCTGAGCGCGCGGCGCTGATCCGTCCACATCACCCCAGTCGCCCCGCGGCTGGAAGGTGGGCGATGCCTTTGTCGCCGGGACTGGGGTGGTCCAGCCAGGCCCGCTTTCAGTCAAGTGTTGCCGGATCGCTGCGCGGCCTGCCGGTTCTTCGCCACGTCACTGGAACTGGTGATAATCTGCGCAACTATTGGTGGCATTGATGTCGCCATGTATCGTGCGCCTGACGTGAACTCATCCATCCTCATCGACATCAGCCAACTGCGTGTCGGCATGTACATCCAGCTCGACGTGGGCTGGATGCATCATCCGTTCCCGACCAGCAGTTTTCGGGTGGCGTCGTCGGAGCAGATCACCACCTTGCGGGAGCTGGGACTGACCGAGGTGCGTTACGTCCCCAAGAAGAGCGATCCTGAACTCCAGGAGCTGGTGCCGGCCGCCTGGAGCGTGCCTGAAATGACAGTGCCGCCGCCCAACGGCCTGGATGCGCCCGGGCCTGGCACGACCACTGTCGTTGACCCCGAGGCACAGCGTCGCCGCGAGCTGCTGGAAGCGCAAAACCGGGCCTTGGCTGCCTGCAACCAGCGTTTCTCGGAAGCCACGCGGCAGTACCAGTCCATGGAGCGCACGGTGTCAGAGCACCCGGACCAGGCCAGGGCCAAGGGGGAGGCACTGGTTTCGGGGTGTGTTACCGAACTGCTGGAAAACGGCGACTCCGTCATTCGGCTGCTGTCCGAGGGGGTGGGCGAGCGCAACGGATTGCATCCGATCAATGTGATGGTGATATCGCTGCTGCTGGGTCGGTCCCTGGGCATGAAAAGCGAGGAGCTGCACGATCTGGGTGTGGCCGCGTTGATCCATGACATCGGCAAGCTCAAGCTGCCGCCCAATCTGCGTCAGCCTACGCCCTCCATGATCCCCATGGAGCGCACGCGCTACGAGACCCACGTGGTGGAATCCGTGGCCTTGGCCAAACGCATGGGGTTTGCCGATGCGGTGCTGACGGCAGTGGCCCGGCACCACGAGATGTGTGACGGCAGCGGGTTTCCCCAACGCTTGAAGGGGCCTGACCTGGGGCGCATGAGCCAGGTCCTGGCACTGGTCAATCAATACGACCGGATGTGCAACCCGGCCATGGGAGTAACGGCGCTGACGCCCCATGAGGCGCTGTCTGTCATCTTTGCCCAGCTCAAGGCCCGTTTTGATTCGGTGGTTCTGGGGGCTTTCATTCGCATGATGGGGGTCTACCCGCCCGGTTCTATCGTGCAATTGGTCAATGACCGGTATGCCATCGTGGCCTCGGTCAACTCGTCGCGGCCGTTGCGGCCCAAGGTCATCGTGCACGACCCACGGGTGCCCAAGGAAGAGGCGCCGATCCTGGATCTGGAAACTGTCCCTGAACTGGGCATACGGCGCAGCCTCAAGCCTGCACAACTGCCGCGTGACGCGCTGGACTACCTGTCTCCCCGGCAGCGGATCTGTTACTTTTTTGAGCGAGCGGTCAGTCCCGGCCCTGACGAGGCTGCGGCGTGAACGATCTCCAATCGCTCGGGTGGCTGGATGGCCTGCAGGAGGCCGTGTGGCTCCTGGACGAGGCCAGCCAACACATCCTGCAAGTCAACGCATGCGCCGAGCGCCTCACCGGGTTGTCTGCCGCCGCCATGCGAGGGCGGTCTGTGCTGGACTTGGCCAGCACGCCCCAGGAGCTGGCGTTCTGGTCTGAGCCGGTTGATGTAATTGCGCAGGGCGTTCCTGCCCACACCAGTTTGCTGCGTGCTGATGGCAGCCTGGTGCCGGTGCAGCGTTGTGTCCGGCGGGTGCCATGGGGTGAGGGGGGGAGCTCGGTGCTGCTGCTGACCATGCTGGACCGCAGCCTCCAGGAGACCACCGAACGCGAGCTGGAGACACTGTTGTCCGAGCTGCGTGCCACGCTGGACTCTGCCGCCGATGGCATGCTGGTGTGTGGGCTGGATCGCCGTGTGCGTGCATTCAACCAGCGTCTGGCCCAGCTGTGGAGCCTGCCGCGCCAGTTGCTGGTCGAGCGCGACGATTCGGCGGTGTACGCCTTCATGGCGGACCAGGTGTCGGACCCTCGTTTCTATGCCGAGCGCCTGGCAGCCATTGACCGCGAGCCCATGCAGGAGAGCACCGACATTGTTGAGTTGCGCAATGGTGTGGTGCTGGAGATGCGCACGGTGCCGCAGTTCAGCCAGGGCCGTGCGGTGGGCCGGGTGTATTCGTTCCGGGACATCACCCGCCAGACCGAGATCCAGGCCAGCCTTCGCCTGGCTGCTCGCGTGTTCGAGTCCAGTCTGGATGCGATCTTCATCGCAGACAGCCAGCACCGCATCATGCGCATGAACCCGGGGTGTGAGCGGCTCGTGGGGCCCACGGCCAAGGGATTTGAAGGCTGTGTGGCGGCCTCGCTCTTTGGCGGTGGCTCGGATGCTTCGTTCATGGAGCAGGTCCTGCAGGGCTGGGCGCAGGATGGCTTCTGGGAAGGCGAGTTGTGGCTGCCCCGTGACAACGGTGCGTATTGTGCTGTCCAGTTGTCCTGGGTGGCCCTGCGGGATGATGAAGGGCGGCTGGTGCAAAGCATTGGCTTCATGCGCGACCTCACACTGCAGCACGCCGCACAAAAGCGAATCGAAGAGCTGGCCTACAGCGATGCCCTCACCGGTCTGCCCAACCGCCTGCTGCTGTCTCAGCGCGTGGATACCGCCATCCAGGGAGCACGCCAGAGCGACACCGGCTTTGCGATCCTGTTTTTGGACATGGACCGATTCAAGATCATCAATGACTCCCTGGGGCACCCCTTTGGGGACCGGGTGCTGCAACTGGTGGCCGAGCGTCTGCAGACCTGTTTGCGGCAAACCGACATGCTGTGCCGCCTGGGGGGGGATGAATTTGTCATCTATCTGCACGGTGGCGACGCATCCGTTGCGGAGAGCGTGGCGCGCCGGATTCTGGACGACATGCTCAAGCCCTTCATGCTCGACAGCATGGGCTTTTCGATCCAGTGCAGCATCGGTATTGCGCTGTACCCGCAGGATGGCGCTACGCTGGACGACCTTATCAAGCAGTCCGACACCGCGATGTACCGCGTCAAGGAGCGGGGGCGCGGCAGTTATGGCTTCTACCAGCCGCAGATGAACGCCAACCTGCTCGCGCGCATGCAGATGGAACATGCGATGCGCCAGGCGCTGGGTCTGCAGCGCATGGCTGTGCACTACCAGCCTCAGGTCAACATGGCGACCGGGCGCATCACCGGCGCCGAGGCGCTGTTGCGCTGGACGGATGCAGAGTTCGGCGCCGTGTCGCCCGCAGTGTTCATCCCGTTGGCCGAAGAGTCGGGTTACATCGTGACGCTGGGCGCCTGGGTGATGGAGCAAGCGGTGCGCGAGGCCGCCCTGTGGATGCACAGCGGCACGCCGATCATGATTTCCGTGAACGTGTCTGCGCTGGAGTTTCGCCAGCCCGATTTTGTGGATCGCATCACGCGCTTGCTGGCGGTGCATCAGCTGCCACCGACGTTGCTGGAGCTGGAACTGACAGAAACCATCCTGCTGCAGGACGCACAGGAGATGGAGCAGCGCCTGCGCGTGCTGGCCGACCTGGGCATTGGCCTGGCGATCGACGATTTCGGCACCGGCTATTCGAGCCTGGCCTATCTCAAGAAACTACCCATTCACAAGCTGAAGATCGACCAGTCCTTTGTGCGCGGCCTGCCCGACGACGATGGCGACCGTGCGATTGTCAGCGCCATCATCAGCATGGGTCGCGCCATGCACATCGAAGTGGTGGCCGAAGGGGTGGAGACTGAAACCCAGCAGGCGGTGCTGCAGCAAATGCAGTGCGAGCACTACCAGGGCTTTTTGTGTGCACCGGGGCTGCCGGCAGACCAGTTCCGCGCCATGCTGAGCCAACCCCTGCCGCTGAAGGCCCGGGGGCGTCACCGACCGCTGAGCACCTGAAGCTCCAGCGCTCAGCGACTGGAGGCTGCGGCTCGGCAGACGGCCGAGAGTCCGCCTCTGTGTCGGCCTTATACGGCCGAAACGCCCTTCCACAGCATGTAAGCCGCCAGGCCAAACAGCAACGAGGCAAACACGCGCTTGAGCTGCTTGACGGGAAGATTGTGCGCCGCCTTGGCTCCCAGCGGGGCCGTCAGCACGCTGCAGCTGGCAATCACTCCCAGTGCCGGCAGCCAGATATAGCCCAGCGATGCCGGTGGCAAGCCGCTCACGTTCTGTCCGCCAATGGCGTAGCCGATCACGTTGGCCAGCGCGATGGGAAAACCCAGAGCGGCGCTGGTGGCCACCGCGTTGTGGATGGGCACATTGCACCAGGTCATGAAGGGCACGCTGACAAAGCCGCCACCCGCGCCGACGAGACCCGACAGAAAGCCGATCACGCCGCCTGCCGCCACCTGGCCTGCGCCACCCGGCATCTGGCGCGTGGGCGCAGGCTTCTTGTCCAGAAACATCTGCGTGGCAGAAAAGCTCACAAACAGCGCGAAGAAAATCGCCAAAAACGAGCCCTTGAGCAGTGCAAACACACCCAGGCTGGCGATGAAACCACCCAGCACAATGCCGGGCGCGAGTCGCTGGACGATGTCCCAACGCACGGCGCCGCGCCGGTGATGGGCACGCACGCTGGAGATGGAGGTGAACATGATGGTGGCCATGGAGGTGGCAATCGCCATCTTCACCGCCAAGTCAGGCGCCACCTGACGAGCGCCCAGGATGTAGGTCAGGAACGGCACCAGCAGCATGCCCCCTCCAATGCCCAAGAGTCCCGCCAGAAAGCCTGTGGCCAGGCCGAGCACACCGAGTTCAACAATCAGCAAGGGATCGAGCATGGCGGGATATCAGGCAACAAAGGACAACAGAGCACGCGGAGAGCCGCGAAAATGCCCTGTCACAGACGCAGCAGCAGGTGCTTGCAATGACAGGGCATGGGGAAGAGGGTGTCTGCGAATACCACCGAACTCTCATCCTGAACCGGGGGTTCAGGTGGGCGAGGGCAGCCTGGCGTTGGGTTCATCTGACGCGAGATGATCACGCTCACCGGACGATGTACCAAGCCCGAGCTCAATGAGCATTGGTTCAAGGAAATATAAAGCCCGACAGCTTCGCAGACACGCCAATTGTAGGTGCTGCCAGCGGGCGCTGCGCGCTCGGGGTGATGTAAAGCCCGCAAGCGGCTGTGACGGACGGGCAAGAGGAGCGGTGTGCCTCAGCACACCAAGGACTAGAGAAGGCGTCCGTCGTCGCCCAGAGCGTCGTCCAGACGCTGTACCAAGCTTTGCAGGCGCTGCTGGTCGGTATCCGGCAGCAGGCTTTCCTGGTGCCCCACCACGGGAGCGCTGGCACTGGCAGATGGACTTGCCACGGGCTGTGCTGCAGCCGCAAGGTCTGCGGCTTCGCGGTCGGCGATCTCGAAGGCCAGGTTCAGCGCGGCCAGTACGGCGATACGTTCCCGCGCCCGGACCTTGCCCGCATCGCGGATGCGCGTCATCGCGGTGTCCACGCGCTCCACGGCGTCCAGCAGGCGGCTTTCGTGGCCCTCGGGGCAGGTCAGCAGATAGCTTTGCTGCAGGATCTGCACCTCGATTTGCTTCATTCGGCTTCTTTCGTGAGCGGCGCGGCGGCGGGCAGGCGTTCGAGCAGCGCATCCACCCGGGCGCGTGCTGCGCTCAAGCGGGATTTGAGCGAGTCGCGCTCCTGCGTCAGTGCCGCAACTTGATCAGCCAGCAGGGCATTGGTGCGCTGCAACTCCGCATGTCGCAGCAGCAGGCGCTCCACGCGCTCGGCGATCTGGTCGGTGGGGGACGGTATTGCCATACAGCCTTGGATTGTAGGCGGTGTGACACCGAGCGGTCCCTGGCCCCAAGCTGCGGTGGTGTGCAATGCGCAACAGATACAAGTGCATTGTCGGCCGCGTGGGTGCCATGCGTAGTTGCCCGCTTGATCTGGCGCTCTGGGAGCAGCTTGTAAACGGTCGTAAAATCCCAACGTTGGTGCTCGCGGTGTGGTTCACATGCCGCAGTTCAACGGGAAGCAGGGAGGCGCCGTACCACCGGTACCCGCCCAGCCTGCGCTGCCCCCGCAACGGTCAGCGGACGAATCACCTGATTCTCTCTCCATCCATAAGCCACTGGGCGCCTTGAACAAGCGCCTGGGAAGGCATTGGGGGGGTGTTCCGCCAGCCCGGATACCGGCCAACACGGTGGCTGCGTGCGCCCTTTTTTTGGCGCTGCGCGGCTGTATCACCCACATGCTGGCGGGAGGCCGGCCCGGGTTGTTTGTTGACCTTGATCCCCATGAAAATCCGTACCCTTCGTGCGCGCCCTGTGGCGTCGTTGCGCCTGCCCGCCCCACGCCTGGCACTGCTGTCACTGTTGGCTGGCAGCGCCTGCGCCGCTTTCGCACAGACCGCCCCGGCCACCGGCGAGCTGCTGGCGCAAAACCTGCGCGCACCTTCGTTGTCTGAAACGGTGGTGGCAGCCACGCGCACCCCGCAGCCGCTGGCCGACCTGGTGGCCGACATCTCCATCGTGGACCGCGAAACCATCGAAAGCAGTGGCGCCACCGGTCTGGCCGACTTGCTGGCCCGTCTGCCCGGTGTGGAGTTCTCGCGCAATGGTGGCCCTGGCACCACCACTGGCGTGTTTTTGCGTGGCGCGGAATCGCGCTTTACTGCGGTGTACATCGATGGGGTGCGCATCGACTCTCAATCCACCGGTGGCGCGCCCTGGGAGAGCATTCCGCTGGGCCTCATCGACCGCATTGAAGTGCTGCGCGGTCCGGCGGGTGCTGTCTATGGCTCGGACGCCCTGGGCGGCGTGGTGCAGATATTCACCAAGCGCGGTGAAAACGGCACGGCGCCCTACGTGGGCGTGGGCGTGGGCAGCCACAACACCACCAAGCTCGAGGCAGGGATCAGTGGTGCCAGCGGCACGCTGGACTACGCCCTGGGACTGGCGCGTGATGACAGCAAGGGCTTCAACGCGCGCCCCATCGCTGGACAGAACCCCGACCGTGACGGCTACCGCAGCACGGCAGGCCACGCGCGGGTAGGCCTGCAGGTGAACGCAGTGCATCGCCTCGAAGGCACCCTCATGCTGAACGACACCAACAGCGGCTACGACAGCGGCCTGGGCAAGGACGACCGCAACCTGCACACCATGCACGCGTTGGGCCTCAACTGGATCGCGCAGTGGAGCAGTGCCTACAAGACGCGCTTTTCCATCACCGACTCGCGCGATGAATACGAAACCCGCCCCTCGCCCTACCTGAGCGACACGCGCCTGCGTGGCTACTACTTCCAGAACGAATGGCGCCAGGGCGCGCACTTGGTCACGGCCGCGTTGGAGCGCCGTGAAGACCGCCTCGAAAACGCCCCCATCGATGCCAAGCGCTCGCAGGACGCGCTGGCCCTGGGCTACGGCTACAACGCTGCAGGCCACACCGTGCAGCTCAACCTGCGCCACGATTCCGACAGCGAGTTTGGCGGCAAGAGCACCGGCAGCGTGGCCTACGGCTATGCCATCACACCGCAGTGGCGCGCCACGGCGTCGGTGGGCACGGCCTTCCGCGCGCCCACGCTGTACCACCGCTTCAGCGAATACGGCGTGGCCACGCTGCGCCCCGAAAGCAGCCGCAATGCCGAAGTGGCGCTGCGCTATGCCCAGGGCAACAGCACCTTCTCTGCCACGCTGTTCCGCAACCGTGTGAGCAACCTGATTTCGTTCTCAGGCCCCGGCACCTGCCTGTCGGACTTTGGCTGCTACGCCAACACGGCCCGGGCCGAATACAAGGGCGTGACGTTGGCTGGCTCGCACCGCCTGGGCGATGTGCAGCTGCACGGCTCCATCGACCTGCAGCGCCCGCGTGATCTGGACACCGGCAAGCAGCTGGCGCGCCGTGCCAAGCAGCACGCCACCTTCGGCGCCGACACCCGCCTGGCGGGCTGGACCGTGGGCGCCGAAGTGCAGGCGTCGGGCCGCCGCTTCGACACCGTGGCCAATACCAATGTGCTCGGCGGCTATGCGCTGGTCAACCTGTATGCCAGCACCCGCCTTGCACGCGACTACACGCTGCTGGCGCGCATCGACAACCTGGCCGACAAGGACTACCAGCTGGCCCGCACCTACGCCACCGCAGGCCGCACGGTGTACGTCGGTGTGAAGTGGGCGCCGCAGTGACCCTGGCGACGACCGCTGCTGCCCGCTGCCCCGCGTTGCTGATCGCGGCCCCGGCTTCCGGGCAGGGCAAGACCACCGTCACTGCCGCCCTGGCGCGCCTGCATGCGCGCCAGGGCCGGCGGGTGCGGGTGTTCAAGTGCGGGCCGGATTTCCTGGACCCGCACTGGCACCAGCTGGCCAGTGGTGCGCCGGTGCACCAGCTCGATTTGTGGATGAACGGTGAGGCCGACTGCGCGCAGCGCCTGCACGACGCTGCGCGCGAGTCGGACCTGATCCTGATCGAAGGCGTGATGGGTCTGTTTGACGGCAACCCCAGCGCAGCCGACCTGGCCCGGCACTTTGCGGTGCCGGTGCTGGCGGTGGTCGATGCCTCCGCCATGGCGGGCACGTTTGGCGCGCTGGCCTATGGCCTGCGCCACTACCGCCCGGGCCTGCCCTGGGCCGGTGTGCTGGCCAACCGCGTCGGCAGTGCCCGCCATGCCGACATGTTGCGTGACGGCTTGCACGATGTGGATGACTGGATGGGGGCGCTGATGCGGGTGCAGCCTGGTGCAGCCTCTGCTGCGGGCAAGGCTGGCGCCGCGCTGCTGCCCGAGCGCCATCTGGGCCTGGTGGCCGCGCACGAGCTGGACGACAGCCTGCAGCGGCTGGACGCAGCGGCCGATGCCCTGGCCGCTACCCCCCTGGGCCAGATGACGCTGGAGGATATGCAGCGCTGGGCTGTGGACTTTCCGGCGCCCGCCTCGAAGATTGCTGCGCCAGCGCTGCTCGCGGGCCGCACCGTGGCCGTGGGGCGTGACGCGGCGTTCTGTTTTACCTACGCCGCCAATGTGCAATGCCTGGAACAGATGGGCGCCCGCGTGGCGTTCTTCTCGCCCCTGCAAGACACGGCGTTGCCGGACTGCGATGCCGTGTGGCTGCCCGGCGGTTACCCCGAGCTGCACACCGCGCAGATCGCGGCCAACACCGGCATGTTGGCCAGCCTGCGTGCCCATGTGGCCGCAGGCAAACCCCTGTGGGCCGAGTGCGGCGGCATGATGGCGCTGTTTGATTCCATCACGCTGGCCGATGGTAGCGCTGCTCCGCTGTGGGGCCTGCTGCCGGGCCGCGTGACCATGCAAAAGCGCCTGGCGGCCCTGGGGCCGCAGCAGCTGACCGTGGCAGGACATACGCTGCGCGGCCACACCTTCCACTATTCGACCAGCGACAGCAGCGCTCCCGTGGTGGCCCGCACGGCGCGACCCAACGAGGCGGTTGCGCCGGATGCGGGTGAGGCTCTGTACCAGCAGGGCAGCATCCATGCCAGCTACTTCCATGCGTGGTTCCCGTCCAGCCCCGAGGCGGTTGCGCATCTTCTCGRCGGCCAGAGCAAAGCATGACATCCGCCTCGCATCCCATCACTACCGAACTCATCCTGGGCGGTCAGAAAAGCGGCAAATCCCGCCGCGCTGAGCTGCTGGCACGCGACTGGCTGGCCCGGTCCGCCGACCACCGCGCCGTGCTGATCGCCACCGGGCAGGCCTGGGACGACGAGATGCGCGACCGCATTGCCCGCCACCAGCGCGACCGCGCCGAGCGCGTGCCAGGTTTGCAGACGGTGGAAGAGCCGCGCGATGTGGCCGCTGCCGTTGTGCGGCACAGCGCGCCGCAAACCCTCCTGGTGGTGGACTGCCTCACGCTGTGGCTCACCCACTGGACCATGCCCCTGGGGTTCGAAACCATGGATTTGGAGCAAAAACAGGCGCAAGCGCTAGAGTGGAATGCCCAGGCTGCTATGTTTTTGGAAGCAATTCGGCAGTCCCCCGGGCCCGTTGTTCTGGTGGGCAACGAAATTGGCCTGGGGGTCATCCCGATGGGGCGCGAGGTGCGCGCCTTTGTTGATGCGCTGGGCATGCTCAACCAGCAGGTGGCGCAGGTGTGTCCACGGGTCACGTTGATGGCTGCCGGTCTGCCTCTCACTTTGAAGGAACCCTGCTGATGAAACCAACCCCCGTGCGCCGCATCCTGTGGGTCATCGCCATCCTGGTGCTGCTGGGCCTGCTGATGGCCGGCCTCGCGCGTGCGCAGCCGGTGCACATCCGGGACGACCGGGGCCGCGAGGTCTCGCTGCCCCGGCCCCCCCAGCGCATCGTCAGCCTGTTGCCCTCGCTGACCGAAAGCGTGTGCGAACTGGAGCAATGCCACCGGTTGGTGGGTGTGGACCGCTACTCCAACTGGCCGGAGGCCGTGATTGCCAAGCTGCCCAAGGTGGGGGGCGGGCTGGACCCGAGCATCGAGGCCGTCGTGGCACTCCAGCCCGATGTGGTGCTGATGTCCGTCAGCTCGCGCGCCAGTGACAGGCTGGAGGCGCTCGGCCTCACCGTGGTGCAGCTGGAGCCCAAGACGCATGCCGACGTGCGCCGCGTGCTGGGCACGGTGAGCGACCTGCTGGGCGTGCCCCGCGCGCAAGGCTCCGACCGCCTCTGGCGTGTGATCGACGCGGGCGTGCTGGCGGCTGCACAGTCCCTGCCGCCCAAGGCCAAAAATGTGCGTGTGTACTTCGAGGTGAGCCGTGGGCCCTATGCCGCGGGCGAGGCGTCGTTCATTGGCGAATCGCTCACCCGGCTGGGCGTGCGCAACGTGGTGCCAGCGTCGCTGGGGCCGTTTCCGCGCCTGAACCCCGAGTTCGTGGTGCGCGCCAACCCCGACATCATCATGATCGGCAACCGCAGCATGCAGGCCATGGTGCCGTACCCCGGCTGGGCTTCCATGCGTGCCATCCGCGAGAACCGGCTGTGCGTGTTTGGCCCCGGCGATTCCGATGTGGTGGTGCGCCCTGGGCCGCGCATGGCCGAGGCGGCCCGCATCATGGCGCGGTGTCTGGTGGAGAAAGCTCCCCCTGAGTCGCCTGCGGCGCCTTCCCCCTCAGGGGGACGCACCCAGTGGCCTGGCAAAGCCAGTTCCACGGGTGCACTGGCCTCGGCCGTGCCTGTCGCAGCCGCTGCCCACGTTGGAAATAGCGGCAAGTGAATTCGTCCACCAAGTACATCGGGCAAAGCCGCCGCGCCGCATGGTGTGCCGCCTGGCTGTTGCTCGCCAGCGCGTTGCTGGCGGTGTGTGGCGCCAGCGTGGGCAGCACGGGCTTTGACAGCGTGCTGCGCATGCACGGTGACCCTGTGGCATGGCAGATCGTGTGGGACATCCGCCTGCCGCGCACGGCGGGTGCGTGGCTGGCGGGGGCGCTGCTGGGCCTGTCTGGCGCGGTGGCGCAGGGTTTGTTTCGCAACCCGCTGGCCGACCCGTACCTGCTGGGCAGCGCCTCGGGCGCAGCGCTGGGCGGGGCTGTCGCCATGGCGCTCTTCGGGGTGTCGCCGGTGGCGGCGCAGTGGATGGCCCGCATCGGTATCACGGGCATGGCATTTTTGGGCGCGGCGGGGGCGGTGGTACTCACGCTGCTGCTCGCCAAGGGCGTGCAGCACACGCTGCGCTTGTTGCTGGCGGGGGTGATTGTGGGCGTGGTGCTGGGTGCGCTGCGTGACCTGGTGGAACTGGCCTCGCCCGACATCCTGCAGGCCATGCAGGCCTTCACGCTGGGCAGCACGGCTTTTGTGGGCTGGGCGGCCTGCTTGCTCATGGCCGTGGCCTGGACGCTGTGCTCGGTGGTTGCCTGGATGCTGGCACGTGCGCTGGACGGCCTCACGCTGGGCGAGGCCACGGCCGCCAGCCTGGGCCTGCCACTCATGCCCATGCGTGTGGGGCTGGTGGCTGCCATGGCGCTGGCCACGGGCACGGCGGTGGCGCAGACGGGGCTCATCGCCTTTGTGGGGCTGGCCGCCCCGCACCTGGTGCGTTCCATCGTGCGCGTGACACACGAACGGCACATCGTGCTGTCCAGCCTGATGGGCGCGGTGCTGCTGATGGCGGCCGACATCCTGGCGCGCTGGCTGCTGGCGCCGCAGGAGCTGCCCGTGGGCGTGCTCACGGCGGCGCTGGGCGGCACCTACCTGCTGTGGCTCATGCACCGGCGCACGGCGCAAGGCGGTGCGCTATGAATTCAATAGCTATCAGCGCTCGCCAGATAGGCGCAAGCATCGGAAATCGCTTGATACTGCAGGGCATCGACCTGCAATTCCCCGCCGGGCGCTGGACCAGCATCGTCGGCCCCAACGGCGCGGGCAAGTCCACCCTGCTCAAGGTGCTGGCGGGCCTGCTGCCACGTGTGGCGGTGCAGGGCGACGTGTTGTTGCTCGGCCGCCCGCTGGTGCAGATTCCTGCGCGCGAACGCGCCCGCCAGCTCGCCTGGCTGGGGCAGAACGAAGGCTCGGCCGACGACCTGACCAGTTATGACGTGGCCATGCTCGGCCGGCTGCCGCACCAGGCCTGGCTGGCACCGCCGGGTGCGGCCGACCACGCAGCGGTGGAGCAGGCGCTGCGCACCACGCAGGCCTGGGACTGGCGCCACCGTCCGCTGTCGCAGCTGTCGGGCGGCGAACGCCAGCGCGTGCTGCTGGCCCGGGCTCTCGCGGTGCAGGCGCAGGTGCTGCTGATGGACGAGCCSCTSGCCAACCTCGACCCGCCGCAYCAGRCCGACTGGCTGCACACCATGCGTGCACTGGTCAATGCGGGGGGCACGGTGGTCAGCGTGCTGCACGAGGTGTCGCTGGCACTGCAGTCCGACGACATGGTGGTGATGGCACAGGGCCGCGTGCTGCACCAGGGCGCCTGCGATGCGCCCGATACCCACGCCGCGTTGGAGAGCGTGTTTGACCACCGCATCCACGTGCGGCATCTGGATGGCATGTGGATGGCGCTGCCATCGATGCAGCGCAAGCACAGCCAATGAAACAACACATGGATTGAGGGAGTGGAAGCATGAACATCGAGTCGGGTTTTTCGCAGGTTGCGCAGTCGTTGCTGTGGCCGGTGCTGGTGCTGGTGGGGCTGGCGTTTGTCTACGCGTTGTGGTCGGGCGGCGCCACGCTCATGGAGGCGTGGCAGCGCTGGCGCCAGCCGCAGTACCGTTCGCTGCGCGTGGCTCCGGGTTTGTCGATGGAAGAGCTGGAGCTGCAACTGGTGCGCCAGGTGGAGCCCGTGCGCCTGCTCAGCCGCCTGTCGCCCATGCTGGGGCTGATCGCCACGATGATCCCACTCGGCCCCGCGCTGCAGAGCGTGGCGGCGGGCAACGGCCAGCAGGCGCTGGCGGTGTTCAGCGGCGCCTTTGCGGGCGTGGTGCTGGCGCTGGCTGCCGCGTCGGTGGGCCTGGTGGTGTACTCGGTGCGCCGCCGCTGGCTGCTGGCCGAACTGCTGGTGGTGCGCAAGGAGCGCGGGGTGRCGCAATGAGCTTGCGCCACTTGAACGTCCTGGCAGAGGACGACGACGACCCGATGCTGTCGGCCGTGAACCTGGTGGATGTGTTCCTGGTGCTGGTGGTGGCGCTGCTGACGGCCGTGGCCGTGCAGACCCAGACCAGCGCTCATGAGAGCGTCACCATCATCCGCAACGCGGGCCAGCCCGACATGGAAGTGGTCGTGCGCGAGCAGGGCAAGGAAGTGCGCTTCAAGGGCGCTGGCAGCGCAGCGCAAGGGCAGGGCGTGCGTGCGGGCGTGGCCTACAAGCTGGAAGACGGCAATATCGTCTACATCCCTGAAACGGGCGCTGCTCCTGCCAGCGCTTCGGCCGGTGGCGCGGGTGGCGCCGCCGCGCCGGCACCCGCCAAGCCATGACGGCGCTGATCCTGCGCGCGGCACTGTGGTGCCTGCTGCTGGCTGCGCCGCTGGTGCAGGCCGCACAGTCTGCGCCCGTGTTGCTCTGGCTCACGTCCGACATCACCACCGCCCCGCGCACGGCCATGGTGCAGCGCCTGGCCTCCGACGCGGGCCTGGGCTTTGTGCACATCGATTACCCGCTGGCCGGCCCGGCGGTACTGGACGCGGCCCAGGCCCAGAAGCTGGAGCGCGCACTGGCAGGCGCCGCCATGGTGTGGGTGGATGCCCCGCATGCCAGCGTGGAGGCGCGCTTGCGCCGCATGGTCGGCGCGCAGCTCGATGCCCGCGCCTCACGTTTCCCCGGCCGCGTGGTCTGGGTGCCTGCGGGCACGCCTGCTGTGGACCTGTCTGCGCTGGAGGCTCCTGCCCGCATGGTGGCTTACCTGCAGGCGGGCGGCCCGCGCAATCTCAAGAACGCCATCGCCCTGGCGCGCGCCACGGTGGCAGGGGCCGCCATGCCCGCCTTGCCCGCGCCCGACATCCTGCCCGCCCGGGGCATCTACCACCCCGACGCGCCCCGCCTGCTGTCCAACGCGGCCACGCTGGAGGCCTGGCGTCAGGGCCAGCCCGCGCTGCGCAGCCTGCCCGCCGTGGCCGTGCTGGTGCACCGCCACCACTTCATCGACGGCAGCACGGAGTGGCTCGATGCCTGGTTGCGCACCTTCCGCCAGCAGGGCCTGTTCGCCTATGCGGCCTTCGGTCAGCAGGTCACGGCGCAGACGCTGGCCGAGGTGCTGGAGCTGCCCGCTGAAGGAGGCTCTGGCCCAGGCACGGGCCGCCTGCATGCCTCGGCCCTGGTGCTGCACCAGCTGGTGCCTCAGGCCGCTGCGCTGCAGCCGCTGCTGGCGCGCTGGGGCGTGCCGCTGCTGGGCACGCAGCCCTACCGCGCGGGTGATGCCGCTGCGTGGGAGGCCAGCGACACGGGGCTGTCGCTGTCCGATGTGCCGTTCTACCTGGCGCAGCCCGAAGCGGCCGGTGCCATCGACCCGGTCCTGGTCGCCGCCCACGGCGCTGAGGGCCGGGACTTTCGCCTCATCGAGCGCCAGGCCCAGGCTGTGGCCGCGAAGGCGCGGCGGCTGATCGCACTGCAGACCAAACCCGCCGCCGACAAGCGCCTGGTGGCCATGGTCTACAACTACCCGCCGGGCGGCACCAACTTCGGTGCCTCGTTCCTCAACGTGCCGCGCAGCCTGGAGCAGGTGTCGGGCGGCCTGGCCCAGGCGGGCTACCGCACCCAGCAGGTGCCCGAGCAGGGCTGGATCGATGGGCTCAAGCCGCTGCTGGCCGCCTACTACCCCGGTGCTGATGTGCGCGCGCTGCTGCAAAACGGACAGGCTGCCGCGCTGCCACTGGCGCGTTATGAGCAGCACCTGGCCACGCTGCCGAAGGCCGTGCGCGAGCGCATGAATGCGCACTGGGGCACTCCCGCAAAGAGCCGCTACGTGGTCGAGTGGCAGGGCGAAAAGGTGTTCGCCATCCCGCGCCTGCAGGTGGGCAAGCTCTCGGTATTGCCCCAGCCCCCGCGCGAAGAAACACTGCGCCTGGGCCAGAACCCGTTCATGCACAAGAGCAAGGCGCCGCTGTCGCACCATTACCTGGCGGTGTACCTGTGGGCGCAGCTGGAGGCCGATGCGCTGATCCACTTTGGCACCCACGGTACGCAGGAATGGGCCGGTGGCAAGGCGCGTGCGCTCGATGTGCACGACGACGCGCTGCTGCCCCTGGGCGATCTGCCCGTGGTCTATCCCTACATCGTGGACAACCTGGGCGAGGCCCTCACGGCCAAGCGCCGGGGCCGCGCCGTGCTGGTGAGCCACCGCACGCCCGTGTTCGCGCCGGCAGGTTTCGAGGCGCGCATGGCCCACATGCACGAGGTGATGCACGAATGGGAAACCGTGGACGAAGGCCCCACACGCCGCGCGCTCGAAAAGCAGCTGGTGGCGCAGTTTGTAGAACACCAGCTGCACCGCGACCTGGGCTGGAGCGCCGAGCGCATCGCGGCCGACTTCCACGGCTTTCTTGAAATTCTGCATCCCTACCTGGACCAGCTCGCGCAAAGCTCGCAGCCCAAGGGCCTGGCCGTGTTCGGCCGCGTGCCCGCGCCCGAGCAGCGGCGCGAGACCATCTTGCAGGCGCTGCGCAAGCCGCTGATCGAGGCGCTGGGTGAGGACATCGACGAAGCCTTCCTGATCAAGCACGACGCGGTGCTGGCTGCACGCCCTGCGCGCTGGCTGGAAGTGGCCTTGAAGGATGCGCAGGCCGCCAGCGTGCTGGACCTGCGCCCCGTGCTGCCTGACGCACCGCCAGCACAGGACGGCTTGGTGCGCGCCGAAGACCATGTGCCCAACCGCGCCGCGCGCAAACCCATCGACACGCCCGCGCTGCTGCAGCTGGCCCAGCGCGCGCAGGAGCTGGAGCGCCTGCTGGCCACGGAGGGCGAGCTGCCCGGCATGCTGGCTGCGCTGGAAGGGCGCTACCTGCCCGCGGCCTACGGTGGCGACCCCATCCGCAACCCCGACAGCCTGCCCACAGGCCGCAACCTCACGGGGCTGGACCCGAGCCGCCTGCCCACACGCCAGGCCTATGCCGTGGCGCAGACGCTATTCAACGACTGGTTCAAGGACTACCAGGCGCGCCATGGCGGCCAGGCGCCAGAGCGCATGGCGCTGTCGCTGTGGGCGGGTGAAACATTGCGCCACCAGGGCATCATGGAAGCCCAGGCCTTGGTGGCGCTGGGCATACGCCCGGTGTGGGATGACTCGGGCCGCCCGGTGCGCGTCGAGACCATCCCCGCCGATGAGCTGAAACGCCCGCGCGTCGATGTGCTCATGAGCATCACCGGCTCGTACCGCGACCAGTTTCCCGCGCTGATGGCGCTGCTCGACCGCGCGGTGGCCCAGGCCGCCACGGCCGAGCCCGGCAACGTGATCGCTCGCAATACCGCGCAGATCGGCCAGGAGCTGCGCAAGCAGGGCGTGCCCCGCGCGCAGGCCGAGCAACTGGCGCGCGTGCGCTCGTTCGGCAATGCGGTGGGCGACTATGGCACCGGCCTGTCGGACGCGGTGCAAAGCGACGGCCTGCAAACCAACGATGCGCGCCTGGGCCAGATGTTCCTCGAACGCATGAGCCAGCCTTATCTGGAGGGTGAACCCGTGACCGGCGTGGCGGGCGGTGTGGCGGCCCAGGCATTGGGTGCCCACCTGCGCCGCACCGATGCCGCCATCCTGTCGCGCAGCTCGCACCTGTATGCCATGGTCAGCTCGGACGACCCGTTCCAGTACCTGGGCGGCCTGTCGGCGGCCGCCCGCGTGGCCGGGCGAGCGCAGGGGCTGGAGCTGCATGTGGCCCAGCTGCAGGATGCAGGCGAGCCCACTACCGAAACTGCACAGCGCGCCATTGCGCTGGAGATGCAGTCGCGCTACCTGCACCCGGGCTGGCTCCAGGCGCAGAGGGCCGAGGGCTATTCGGGCACGCTGCAGGTGCTCAAGGCCGTGCAGTTCGCCTGGGGCTGGCAGGCCGTAGCGCCCGACACGGTGCGCAGCGACCATTGGCAAAGCTTTTATGACGTGCTGGTGCGCGACAAGCACCAGCTGGGCCTGCCCGAGTGGCTCAAAGAGCATCCTCAGGCCTATGCCCAGTCGCTGGAGCGCCTGGTGCAGGCGCAGCGCCAGGGCTATTGGCAGGCCGATGCCGACACGCAAAAACAACTGGCGCAGATGTACCAGGAGCTGACGCGCGCCGCGCCGCTGGCGGCCGAGCTGCCCAGCGTGCGCCGCTGGGTGGAGCGAGCGGCGCGTGGTGAGTCCGTAGAGCTGACCCCGCCTGCAGGTATGGCCATTGCGGCGCCGCAGTCGCCAGCCCTGGCAGCGCCACAGCCTGCGCCCCCCGCCGCTGACCTGCCCGCGCCGCCCGCCCAGGCAGAAGCACCACCTTCCGCGCCCGCCGTGCCTACCATGGGCGTATTGCTGGAGCGCCAGCCCGAGCGCAAAGCCCCCGACGCCGTCAAAGAGCCCAGCCCCGTGGAGCGCATGGCCGGCATAGTGGCCCTGCTGGTCATGGCCCTGGTGGCGATGGCGGGCGCCGCGTGGCAGGCGCGCCGTCCGTCCTCCTTGTCTTCCCCGTTGCAACCGGCCGGCGTGTGATGCCTGGCCTCTCTGAAAGAATCGACACCATGCAGATCGAAACCCCGCCCACCGAAAAACGCTACGAAAAACCCGAGGGCGAACGCCGGGGCCTTGTCATCGTCAACACCGGCGACGGCAAGGGCAAAAGCACGGCCGCCTTTGGCCTGGCGCTGCGCGCGCATGGCCGGGGCAAGGCTGTGAAGATCTTCCAGTTCATGAAGGTGCCCACCGCGCGTTTTGGCGAGCACCGCATGTTCGAGCAGATCGGCCTGCCCATCGAGGGGCTGGGCGACGGCTTCAGCTGGAAGAGCMAGGACCTGGAGCACTCGGCCCAGCTCGCGCGCGACGGCTGGGAAAAGGCGCGCGCCGCCATCCTGTCGGGCGAGCATTTTCTGGTGGTGCTGGACGAGATCACCTACCCGCTGATCTACGGCTGGCTGCCGCTCGACGGCGTGTTGCAGACCCTGCGCGATCGGCCCAAGGACGTGCACGTGTGCCTCACCGGCCGCCGCTGCCCCCCCGAGATCATTGAGCTGGCCGACACCGTGACCGAGATGCAACTGATCAAGCACGCGTTCAAGGCGGGCATTCCCGCGCAGCGCGGCATTGAAGACTGAGCCACTGTGTCCGAGCACTGGTCCTTGCTACTGCTCCCGGGCCTGGGCTGGCCTGCGGCCGCGGTGTGGATGGGAGTGCCGCTGCTGGCACTGGCCATTGACTGGTGGTTGGGGGAGCCGCCCGCCCGCTGGCACCCGGTGGTGTGGATGGGCACGGCCTTGCACTGGGGGGGGGAGCGGGTGGCCCCGCTGACGCCTGTGGCACAGGACTTTCGGCGTTTTTGGCTGGGGGCGCTAGTGTGGATTGTCTTGGCTGCTATTGTTTTGATAGTTTCCTGGTGCTTGCAGCACCTGGCGTTGACGCTGGTGGGCTGGCTTGCCCTCGGCATGCTGGCGCTGCTGCTCAAGCCTCTGCTGGCCTGGCGCATGCTGCACGACGAGGTGCTGGCGGTGGAGGTGGCGCTGGGCCAGTCGCTGCCCGCCGGGCGCGCGCAACTGGCCCGGCTGGTGAGCCGGGACGTGAGCGCTCTCACCGCCGTGCAGGTGCGCGAGTCGGCCATCGAGTCGCTGGCCGAGAACCTCAACGATTCCGTGGTGGCGCCGCTGTTCTGGTTTGCGCTGCTGGGTCTGCCGGGGGCTGCGCTGTACCGCATGGCCAATACGGCCGACGCCATGTGGGGCTATCCCGGCATGCGCAGCGGGCGCTACTGGCAATGGGCGGGCAAGTGGGCGGCGCGGGCGGACGATGTGCTGTCGTGGGTGCCGGCCCGCATCACCGCCTTGTTGCTGGCGGTGGTCGCCAGGGGACTGCCGTTTTCCACGCTGGCCCGCCAGGCGCGCAAGACGCCATCGCCCAACAGCGGCTGGCCCATGGCGGCCATGGCACTGGCGTTGAACGTGCGCCTGGCAAAGCCGGGTGTGTACACGCTGCACAGCAAGGGCCACCGGGTTGGGCCACTCGATACGCGGCGTGCCGCGCGCCTGGGCACGCAGGTGGTGCTGGCGATGGTGCCGGTGGCGGCCGCCCTTCAGCTGCTGGTCCTGGTTGCCTTTGCCTGGGTGCATGCATGATATTCCCAAGTCCTTTTTGCTTGCCTGTGCAATTGCATGGTGGGCCGGACGCTGCGGGCATCCCGGTGTTTGATTTTTCGACCAACAGCAACGCCTGCGGGCCCTGCCCGGAGGCGCTGCGCGCCCTCCAGTCGGCCGATGCCACGCGCTACCCTGACCCGGCCTACACGGCGCTGCGCGAGGCACTGGGCGCCTTCCACGGTGTATCGCCAGGGCGCATCGTGCTGGCGGCCAGTGCCAGCGAGTTCATCCACCGCATCACCGCGCTGGCCGCACAGCAGGGCGCAGTGCAAGTAGCGGTGCCGCCGCACAGCTATGGGGACTACGCCCAGGCCGCGCAGGTGCGCGGGCTGGAGGTGCTGCGCAGCGGTGGTGCCGCGGCGGGTTTGCAATGGGCGTGCGAGCCGTCGAGCCCTTTGGGGCTGGAAGATCCCGCGCTGGGCGCTTGGCGGCCGGGCGATGCTGCTGCCTGGCGTGTGCTCGACTGCGCGTATGTCCCCATGAGGTTGGACCCCGAGGGCGCATGGACCGGCGCACCGCAGCCGTACCTGCCATCGGCCTGCTGGCAGCTCTGGACCCCCAACAAGGCCCTGGGGCTGACGGGTGTACGTGCCGCCTATGCGATTGCGCCGCCAGACTGTGAAGAGCAGGCGCTGGGACTGACGGCCCTGGCGTCTTCCTGGCCCGTGGGTGCCCACGGCGTGGCACTGCTGCAGGCGTGGACGCAGGCCACCGTGCAGCAATGGCTGGTGCACAGCCTGCGCACCCTGCGCGACTGGAAGGCTCGCCAGCAGGCTCTGTGTATCGACCTGGGCTGGGCCTTGCACGCCGGCAGCCTGGCCAACTATTTCTGCGCGCAGCCCGCCACCAACACGTTGCAAAGCGATCTGGCCGCGCTGCGAGCCAGCGGCATCAAGCTGCGGGATGCGACGTCGTTCGGCCTCCACGGCACCGTGCGCCTGGGGGTGCTGGCGCCCGCGGCACAAGATGCGCTGCAGGCCGCATGGCAGGCGCTGTCGGGCCGTACCATCCCGCATTCCATCGGATCGAGGGAGACCTTGTGAGAACCATCACCGTCAATCGCTACGTCACGCCGCTGCGTGAAGGTGGCTCCATGCCCGCCATCGTCGAAGGCGACGACCTGGGCACCTACGTGCTCAAGTTCCGTGGCGCAGGGCAGGGCGTGCGCGCCCTGCTGGCTGAAATGATCGCGGGTGGCATCGCCCGTGCGCTGGGCCTGCCCGTGCCCGACATCGTGCTGGCCCTGCTCGACCCCGCCCTGGCGCAGACCGAGCCCGACCCGGAGATCCAGGACCTGGTGCGCGCCAGCGGTGGCCTGAACGTGGGGCTGGATTACCTGTCGGGCGCGCTCAATTTCGACCCGGCGGTGGATGTGGTGTCGGATGATTTCGCATCACGCCTCGTGTGGTTCGACGCGCTGGTGGGCAATGTGGACCGCACCGCGCGCAACACCAATCTGCTGATGTGGCACCGCCAGCCCTGGCTCATCGACCACGGTGCGGCGCTGACCTTTCACCACGCCTGGAACGGCACGGTGGCCCTGCCCGCCAAACCTTTTGCGCCCATTGCCGACCATGTGCTGCTGGCCCGGGCCACGCTGCTCGCGCAGGTGGATGCCGAGCTGGCCGCGCGCCTCACGCCCGAGGTGGTGGCGGGCATCCTGGCCGAGGTGCCCGACGAGTTTTTGGTGCTGGCCGGTGCAGATCACGAAGAAGGCCTGCTGACCGCTGCCCCTACCCACCGCCAGGCCTATGTGGACTACTTCTGCGCCCGCCTGGCCGGGCGCGCCACCTGGGTGAATGCACTGAAGGAGGCCGCCGATGCACGTGCCTGAGGTGTATGACTACGCCATCGTACGCGTGGTGCCGCGCGTGGAGCGCGAGGAATTCATCAACGCGGGCGTGATCCTCTCGTGCCAGCGCACCGGCTTTCTCCAGGCTGCCATCGCGCTCGACGAGGCGCGCCTGTTGGCCATGGACCCGCACGCCGACATTGACGCCGTGCGCCGCCACCTGGCCGCCATCGTGGCCATCTGTGCGGGCGACGAAGGCTGTGGCCCCATTGCGCGCCTGCCGTACCGCCAGCGCTTTCACTGGCTCACCGCCAAACGCAGCGCCATCATCCAGACCTCTCCCGTCCACACGGGCCGCTGCACCGATGCGGCTGCAGCACTTGAACACATCATGGACCGCATGGTCCGCCCACTGCCTTGACTGAAAACTCTGCTCCCCAATTGGCCCGTTGTGTGATGGTGCTTGGCACCACCAGCGGCGCGGGCAAAAGCTGGCTCACCACGGCGCTGTGCCGCTACTACAGCAACCAGGGTCTGAAGGTTGCTCCGTTCAAGGCRCAGAACATGAGCAACAACGCACGTGTGGTGTCGGGCCCTGCGGGTGTGATGGGTGAAATCGGCAGCGCCCAGTATTTCCAGGCCCTGGCTGCGCGTGCCGAGCCTGAGGTGCGCATGAACCCGCTGCTGCTCAAGCCCGAGGCCGACACGCACAGCCAGGTCGTGCTGATGGGGCAGGTGAGCGCCGAGCTCACCGCCATGCCCTGGCGCGGCCGCAGCGAAAAGGTGTGGCCGCAGATCGCCGCAGCGCTGGATGCACTGCGCGCCGAAAACGACGTGGTGGTGATCGAGGGCGCCGGTTCGCCCGCAGAGATCAACCTGCACGCGAGCGACATCGTGAACATGCGCGTGGCCCGCCATGCCGATGCTCGCTGCCTGCTGGTGACCGACATCGACCGGGGCGGCGCGTTCGCCCACCTGTACGGCACCTGGGCACTGTTGCCCGAGGACGAGCGCGCGCTGATCCAAGGCTTTGTGCTTAACAAGTTTCGCGGCGATGCCAGCCTGCTGGCGCCTGCGCCGCAGATGCTGCAAGACCTCACGGGTGTGCCCACCGTGGCCACCATCCCCATGCAATGGCGCCATGGCCTGCCCGAGGAGGACGGCGTGTTTGATGACCGCACGTTGTCAGCGGGCGCGGTGCACACCACCGTGGCTGTCATCGCCTACCCGCGCATCAGCAACCTGGACGAGTTTCAGCCGCTCAAGAACGTGCCCGGCGTGCGCCTGATCTGGGCGCGCAGCCCGGCCGACCTGGCGGGCCTCAAGCCCCCCGACTGGGTGGTGCTGCCGGGCTCCAAGTCCACCGCTGCCGACCTGGCCTGGCTGCGCGCGCAAGGGCTTGACCAGGCCATTGCCCATCACGCGGGGCAGGGCGGCACGGTGCTGGGCGTSTGYGGCGGCCTGCAGATGCTGGGCGAGGCRYTGRTCGACACCGCAGGCATCGACGGCAATGCGCCSGGYCTGGGCCTGCTGCCGCTGGTCACCACCTTTGAGGTTGCCAAGACCGTGCAACGCACCCAGGCGCAGTTTGGTGCGGTGTTGGGGGCCTGGGCCGCGCTGGCGGGTGTGTCTGTCACGGGCTACGAAATCCACCACGGCCAGACCGCCCAGCACCCGGCCATGGCTGCCAAGGGCGATGTGGCGCGCGAGGTCATCCCCGGCATCGCCTGGCAGAACGCGGCAGGCAACGTGCTGGGTGTGTACCTGCACGGCTTGTTCGAGGATGCCGCAGTGCTGCACGCGCTGTTTGGCGCGCAGGCGCCCACGCTGGACAGCGTGTTTGACGGACTCGCAGGCTTCCTGGGCACCAGCTTCACACCGGGCGTGCTGGATGCGCTGGTGGCGCCTTAGCACGCCGGATACCGTGGCGCCATTCAGCCCCTCACACC
>NZ_JBGFFF010000026.1:0-40069 GCF_056175785.1 Acidovorax sp. LjRoot204 | reverse complement strand
CTGCGTCCTGTGTGTCCAGCATGAAGGTGGCATAGCCTGTCACGCCGCGTGGTGACGGCAAGGCTGCGCCAGGCTGCCGGTCGGCCAGGCCTAGCAGGGCATAGGCCTCGGGGGCATTGAAGCCGAGCTGGAAGTGCTCGGTCTCCACCGCCCGGTAGATGGCCGAGCGCGTCCCCGGCGCCTCGGGCAACTGCAGCAGGGCTTGATAGAACTGAAGCTGCGCCTCGATGTCCTGGCACAGCAGGTTGAACCAGAGCCTCATGCCATCACCGCCGCGCTGGCTGGGGCGGTGGTCTGACCCAGGCCGTACGTCTTGCGGTACATGGCCTGCAGGTGCTCGCCCACGGTGCAGGGTGCAAAGCGCGGCGACTCGCCCGCAGGCACGCAGCTGGGGACGGGGACCACCTGGGCCTCGTAGTCGGGCGTGTAGAAGAACGGAATGGAGTGGCGCGGTGCGTCCCCGCTGTGCACGTTGCGCACGCGGTGGGGGTTGGATCGGTACAGCCCATTCGTCCAGCGCGGGATCATGTCGCCCAGGTTCACCACCAGCGCTCCCTCGATGGGTGTGGCAGCCACCCATTCGCCGGTGGGCAGCTTCACCTCCAGCCCGCCATGGTGGTCCTGGGCCAGCAGGGTGATGGCACCCCAGTCGGTGTGCTCGCCCGCGCCAAAGGTGAGCGCATCGGCGCTCTCAGGATGGGGTGGGTAGCGCAGCAGCCGCAGCGTGAGCATGGGGCTCTGGTGTGTGTGGTCGAAATAGTCTTCTGGCAGGTCGAGCGAGAGCGCCAGCAGCTGCATCAGCCGCAGGGCCAGCTGTCGCATGGCGGCGATGTAGGTGCGGCTCTGGGTGGCCAGCTCGGGCAACGCCTCCGGCCACTGGTTGCTGCCGTAGGAGTGGTAGCCGCGCTGCACATACGGATGGTCTGCCGCGTAGTCCAGCCCGCAATAGAAGCTCTCCTTGAGGTCCGGGCGCGCATTCGCGTCCAGGGTCTGCCCGCCCAGGCTTTCGTAGCCCCGCATCGCGGGTGAGTGGTGCAGCGAAATCGCTTCCTTGGAGGCCAGCGGCAGGTCGAAGAACTGCTGCGCCAAGGCAAACTGGCGCGCAATGATGTCCTGCGGCACACCGTGGTGGCGCACGTAGAAGAACCCCGGGCCCGTGCAGGCCTGGCGCAGTTGGGCGGCCACGGCCATCACGGCGGGGCTGCGCGGCGCGCCCGGCTGCAGGGCGCCGCTGAGGTCGAGGAGGGGGATGCCCATGGCTTTCCCCTTGTCAGGCCTTGAGCTTGCGGTCTACGGCCGGGGGCAGAAAGCGGTCGGTCCAGATGTCGGCCACCGCCAGGCTGCTCTTGAGGCCAAAGGCTGCCACGGTCTCATCGATGGTGGCCTGCAGGCGCGTAGGCGTGGCAGCGCCCCAGCCGTTGGCGCGTGTCTCGGCGGTCTTCATGGTGCCGTCCACGATGAGCTGCAGGCGTTCGAACTCGATCTCTTCATGGGCCAGGGGCTCTCGGGCCTTGATGGCGGCAGCGCCGGCGCGCGGGTCGGCAATTGCATCGACCCAGCCGCGCGTGGTGGCTTTGACGAAAGCCTTCATGGCGTCCGGGTTGTCCTGCATGCTCTTGGCGTTGGCGATGAGCCCGTTGCCGTAGGACTTGAGGCCATAGTCCGAGAAGCGGAACACCGTGATCTGATCCGGCGTCAGGCCCCGCGCCTTCAGGTTGAGCAGACCGGTGAAGAAGAAGTACGCCGCTGCGTCAAAGTCACCTTTCACGAAGCGCGTGTCGCCAATGTCGGGCGCCACGTTCTCCCATTTCACGCCGCTGCCATCAAAGCCTTGCGCCTTGGCAAAGGCAGGAAAGAGCTTGCGCGAGGCGTTGAAGGGCTGGCCCAGGATGGTCTTGCCCGCCAGGTCGGCGGGCTTCTTGATGGCGCCGTCCTTGCGCACCATGACCGAGTTGGGGTTCAGGTCGTACTGGATGGCGACCGCCGCCAGTTTGGACTGCGGGTTAGCGGTGTTGAACTCGATCATGGTCGAGAGGTCGGCCGACGCCACGTCATACGCGCCCCCCGCCACCAGGCTGATGGCTGATGCGGACCCGTTGCCGGTGTCGATGGTGACATCCAGGCCCGCATCCTTGTAGTAGCCCCGCTGCTGCGCCAGCAAAAAGCCCGCGCCCGAGGCCTCGACCTTCCATCCCAGGTTGAACTTGAACTTTTGCAGATTGCCCTGGGCGCGCACAAACGGTGCGGCAGACAGAAGGGCGGCGGCGCCGGTGGCGCGGATGAGGGAACGGCGTTGCATGGTGGAGCACTCCTGGTCGTTGGCGGGTAACCACGGGGGAGTGAAAAGCCAGGCTTCACACCCCTCCGAACGGGGTGCATGCAATCAACCGACAGGGCGCTGGGGCTGCGAGGTGGGGGCACCGGCCTCCTGAAGACGCACAGTCCTGCGCGCCCGTGGTGGCGTCAGTTCATTGCATGCTTCAAGAGCAATTTCCGGGCGGTGGCCGCTGAACGCTTCTACTCTTGGCGTCTGCGTATTTGCAGGATCTGTGCCATGCGATCCCATCGTGTGGGCCATGGCCTAACACCCCCGCGCGCCACACCATGGTGCGCGCTGCACCAGTGTCTGGCGTGCAACGGCAACTGTGGTGCGAGGTAGGTCTTTACAGCCAGGGCTTGAGCCAGCCCAGCCCGTCGCTGGTGGCGTGGGCGGCGGCCCCGCGCGCGGGGCGGTATTCGCAGCCAATCCAGCCGTCGTAGCCCAGGCTGTCCAGCAGTTGGAACAGGTAGGTGTAGTTGATCTCGCCCACATCGGGTTCGTGGCGCTCGGGCACACCGGCAATCTGGAAGTGGCCGACGTTGCCTGTGGGCAGGTACTGGCGCACCTTCATGGCCAGGTCGCCTTCCACGATCTGGCAGTGGTACAGGTCCATCTGCACCTTCACGTTGGCGGCGCCGATCTCGGCGATCAGCGCATGAGCCTGGTCCTGGCGGCTCAGGAAGAAGCCGGGCATGTCGCGGCCGTTGATGGGCTCCAGCAGGATCTGGATGCCGTGCGGCGCAGCCTGTTCCGCGGCGTAGCGCACGTTGGCGATGTAGGTGGCGCGCACGGTGGCCGCGTCCGCGCCCTGGGGCACCAGCCCGGCCATCACGTGGATGCTGGGGCACTGCAGGGCCTTGGCGTATTCCACCGCTTTGGCAATGCCTTCGCGGAACTCGGCCTCACGCCCCGGCAGGCAGGCCAGCCCGCGTTCGCCCGCGTCCCAGTTGCCGGGCGGGGCGTTGAACAGCACTTGCTGCAGGCCTTTGGCTTGCAGGCGCGCGGCCAGTTCTTGCGCAGAGTAGGCGTAGGGAAAAAGGTACTCCACCGCCTGGAAGCCATCGCGGGCAGYGGCGGCAAAACGGTCGAGAAAGTCCACGTCGTTGTAGAGCATGGACAGATTGGCGGCAAAGCGGGGCATGAAAGATTCCTGAGAAAAAAGCGGTCAGCGGTGTGGTGCGTTGGTGAGCACCTTGGCCAGCCGGTCTTGGTAAAAGCGCGCCAGGCCCACCGTGCTGTGGCCGAGGGTGTCGGCGCTGGCAGGGATCACGTAGGCCTGGGCGTGCGGGATGCGGGCGATGGCTTTGTCCAGCACGCCCAGCTCGGGTGGGTTGCGCTCATCGTCTGCCGAGTTGATGGCCAGCACGCGCGCGGTGATGCGTTCCAGCCCGGGCTCGGGGTCGTAGTCGCGCGATGCTTCCCACTGGTAGATGTGGTCGTTGGCATCGCCACGGAAAGGGGCCTTGAGGCGTTGCTCCACCAGCGCATCGGCCGCAGCGCGGTTGGGGGCCAGCTTTTGCAAGCCCTGGTTGCCCCCGTTGGTGCCGGTGCCAAAGAACACCGACGCAAACTGCAGGCTGCGGGGCTGGCGGGTGTAATTGCCACCCTGCCATTCGGGGTCGTTGCGGATGGCATCGACCAGCAGGCGGCGCATCATCCAGTTGCGGCCTGACATGGCGGCGGGCAGCGAGGCCATGGGCACGGCAACGTCCATGAAATCGGGGTGGCGTTGGGCCCACACCCAGGTGTGCATGCCGCCCATGGAGTTGCCGATGATGGCGCGCACATGACGCACGCCCAGGTGCTCGGTCAACAGACGGTACTGCGCCTGCACCATGTCGTCATAGTTGTAGGCCGGAAAGGCGGCGCGCAGGCCGTCTGACGGCTTGCTGGAGCGGCCGGTGCCGATGGCGTCCGGCAGGATGATGAAGTACTTGCGTGCATCCAGCGGCTGGCCGGGGCCAAACAGCGTGCCTGCAAAGCCGGGCGTGAGCATGCTCTCTGCCGAGCCGTTGGTGCCATGCAGCACCAGCACCGGCTCTCCGGTGGGTTCGCCCACGGTGGAGTAGGCCAGCTTGAGTTCGGGCAAAGTCTGGCCGGTGTGGAAGCGGAAATCCTTGACGACCCACTCGCCGTGTTGGGGGGCGAGGTAGTCCRCAGCCGATGCAACGCCTGTGGCCAGCATGCCCAGCAGCACGGGGGCAAAGGCTTTGCGCCAGAAAGAAAGGGTCATGGTTTGTCTCCTTGTGTGTGTTCTTTCATCCCCGCGCCTTGTGCGCAGCCAGCCCGTTACCCGTTACCAGTGGGCACCAAAGCTCTGGCGCAGCTCTTCGATCTGGGGCTCGGTCAGCGGCGTGGGGCGAGGCTGGCACAGCATCCACAGTCGTGCGGTTTCTTCCAGCTCTTCCAGCACGGCCATGGCGGCAGCGGGCGTGTCATGCCACACGTTGGGGCCCAGGCGCGCCAGCATCACGGCGCGCACGGGGCTGCCCTTGGCGGCATAGCGGGTGATGGTCTGCGCCACCAGCGTTGCCGCGGCAGCATCACCCGGGCGGTGGTACGGGATGTGCGGCACCCGGCCCACTTTCATGACGAAGTAGGGCGTGATGGGAGGCAGCAATTGCGCGTCAGGCACCAGTGGACCGTTGGCCGTCATGTCGGCCTGCAATGAGCAGGCCACCAGATGCGTGCTGTGCGTATGGATCACGCAGCGCGCTGGGGCCGCTGTCGATGCCGATGCCTCGTAAATCTGCCGGTGCAGCGCAATGGTCTTGCTGGCCCGGTCGCCCGCCACCTGCTGGCCTTGTGCGTCCAGGCGCGCCAGCCGCTCGGGCTGCAGCGTGCCCAGGCAGGCATCGGTGGGGGTGATGAGGTAACCGTCGGCCAGGCGCACGCTGATGTTGCCTGCGGTGGCATGCACATAGCCCCGCTCAAACAGGCTGCGGCCCACGCGGCAGATTTCGTCGCGGGCTTGGGCTTCATCCATGAAGGCGGGGGTAGAGGTCATGCCAGCAATTGTGCAAAAGCCTTGGTGAAAAAGTCGGTGCTGCCAAAATTGCCCGACTTCAGCGTGATGTGCAGCCCGTCCTTGGCGTCGGGCGCCACCGCATGGCACCACGGCACGCCGGGGTCGATCTGCGCGCCAATGCGCATTTGCGTGATGCCCAGGGCCTGCACGCAGGCACCGGATGTTTCACCGCCCGCCACGATGAGCTGACGCACACCGCGCTGCACCAGGCCGCGTGCAATGGCGGCAATGGTCTCTTCCACCATGGCACCGGCTTTCTCGGAACCCAGCTTGCCTTGAATGGCGCGCACAGCCGAAGGTTCGGCGGTGGAATACACCAGCACCGGGCCTTGGCCGATGTGGCCCTCAGCCCATTCCAGCGCTTCGGCAGCCACGTCCACGCCTGCGGCGATGCGCAGCGGGTCGATGGCGAGAGCAGGCTTGCCTGCCTTGATGAAATCCATCACCTGCTGGTTGGTCGCCACCGAGCAGCTGCCCGACACGATGGCCTGCAGCCCTTGCGCGGCGGGCAGGCGGGCGGCCTCGTTGCTGGGGGCCACGCCAAAGTTGCCCGGCAGGCCAATGGCCACGCCCGAGCCTGCGGTGACCAGCGGCATGCCCTTGAGGGCAGGGCCCAGGCGCAGCAGGTCGGCGTTGGACACAGCATCCACCACGGCCATGCGCACGCCCTCGGCCTTCAGTTGATCGATGCGTGCGCGGATAGCGGCCTCGCCCTGAGCGACCACGCTGTGGTCGATCAGGCCCACGCGGCTGGCCGTCTGCGCTTGCAGCACGCGCACCAGGTTGGGGTCGGTCATGGGCGTGAGCGGGTGGTTCTGCATGCCGCTCTCGTTCAGCAACACGTCGCCCACAAACAGGTAGCCCTTGAACACGGTGCGCTTGTTGTCGGGGAAGGCGGGCGTGGCGATGGTGAAGTCGGTGCCCAGCGCCTGCATCAGCGCATCGGTCACGGGGCCGATGTTCCCTTCGACCGTGCTGTCAAAGGTGGAGCAGTACTTGAAATAGATTTGCTCGGCGCCCTGTGCCTTCAGCCACTGCAGCGCGGCCAGCGATTGGGCGATGGCCTCTTCTTTGGGAATGGTGCGCGACTTGAGCGCGACCACGATGGCATCGGCCTCCGCATCCAAAGGTGCCGTGGGCACGCCCATGGCCTGCACCACGCGCATGCCTGCGCGCACCAGGTTGTTGGCCAGGTCGGTCGCGCCGGTGAAGTCGTCGGCAATGCAGCCCAGCAGTGCACGTGCGCGGGTCATGCCTTGTCCTTGCCTTCGGGGAGCGTGATGCCAGGGAAGATCTTGATCACGGCGCTGTCGTCTTCTTTGGCAAAGCCTGCGGTGGAKGCCTGCATGAACATCTGGTGCGCSGTGGMSGMCAGCGGCAGMGGRAAYTTGCTGGCGCGCGCSRYGTCSAGCACSAGGCCCAGGTCCTTCACAAAAATATCTACGGCCGACAGCGGCGTGTAGTCGCCCGCCAGCACGTGGGCCATGCGGTTTTCAAACATCCAGCTATTGCCCGCGCTGTGGGTGATGACCTCGTACAGCGCCGCAGCGTCCACGCCTTCGCGCAGGCCCAGGGCCATGGCTTCGGCGGCCACGGCAATGTGCACACCGGCCAGCAACTGGTTGATGATCTTGACCTTGCTGCCCGCGCCCGCCTTGTCACCCAGGCGGTACACCTTGCCGGCCATGCCGTCGAGCACGGCGCCCGCAGCGGTATAGGCCTCGGGCTTGGCGGAGGTCATCATGGTCATCTGGCCCGATGCGGCCTTGGCGGCACCGCCGGAGATGGGTGCGTCCACATAGTGCAGGCCCAGGGCGTTCAGGCGCGCTTCCAGCGCCACGGACCAGTTGGGGTCCACGGTGGAGCACATCACAAAGGTGCTGCTGGGGCGCATGGCCGCTGCTGCGCCGCCTTGACCGTCGTCGCCGAAAAGCACGCTCTCGGTCTGCGCCGCGTTGACCACCACCGACACCACCACATCACTCACCGCTGCCAGCGCAGCCGTGGTGGCGTGGGCTGTGCCGCCTTCGGCCACAAAGGCATCTGCCACGCCGGGGCGCACGTCGCACACGTGGATGGTGAAACCGTTGTTGCGCAGGGTCTTGGCAATGCCAGCGCCCATGGCGCCCAGGCCGATGATGCCGACGGTGGGTTTTGTCATGTTGTCAGTCCTTCAAAGAAATTCAATACGAGGGCACTCAGGCGACCAGCACCCAAAGCAAAGCCGTGAGGGCAAAACCCGCCAGGCCTAGCACCGTGGTCAACACGGTCCAGGTGCGCAGGCCATCGCCCACGCTCAGGCCCAGGTAGCGGGTCACGATCCAGAAGCCCGAATCGTTGACGTGCGACAGCCCGAGACTGCCAAAGCCGATGGCAACCGTGAGCAGCGCCACTTGCAAGGGGGAATACCCGCCACCTGCAATGGCGTCGGCCAGCAGGCCGCAGGTGGTGATGATGGCCACGGTGGCCGAACCCTGGGCGGCACGCAGTGCCAGCGAGATGATGAACGCCAGCAGGATGAGCGGCAGATGAGTAGCGGTGAGGCTTTGCGACAGCGCCGTGCCAATGCCGCTGGCGGTGAGCACCTTGGCAAACACGCCGCCTGCGCCCGTCACCAGGATCACGGTGGCGGCGGGGGGCAGGGCGGATTCCATGATGGCGTTGGTGCGTTCACGGTTCCAGCCCTGGTTGCGGCCCAGCAGGAACATCGCCAGGCCCACGGCCACCATCAGCGCAAAGATGGGCGAGCCGATGAAGCCCAGCACGTTGCGCAGGCTGTCGCCCTTGGGCAGCAGCGTGGCACCGGTGGTGCCCGCCATGATGAGGGCCAGGGGGATCACGATCAGCGCCATGATGGTGCCGACGCTTGGAGCAGCGCTTGCTTTGCTGGTCTTGCTGTCTTCGCTGTTGCCAAAAGCCGCAAACTGCTCGGCCGTGGTGGGCAGCAGGGGGTAGCCCTTGCGGTTGAGCCAGCCCGACACATACTGTGACAGCGCCGCCAGCGGGATGCAGATGGCCAGGCCAATGATGGTGATCCAGCCAATGTCGCCCTTGACGATGGCAGCCCCGCCCACGATGCCGGGGTGCGGTGGCACCACCACGTGTGCGGCCAGCATGATGCCCGCCACGGGCAGGCCGAACTTGATGGGGTTGACGCCCGCTGCCTTGCAAAAGCCGTAGACGATGGGCACCAGGATGATGAAGCCCACGTCAAAAAATACCGGGATGGCCAGGACCAGCGCTGCGGCCGTGAGGGCCATGGGCACTCGTGTGGGGCCCAGAAGCTGCGTGAAGCGGTTTGCCAGGCTGGCCGCACCGCCCGAGACCTCGATCATGCGCCCCAGCATGGAGCCCAGCGCCACCAGGATGGCCACCGAACCCAGCGTGCCGCCCATGCCCGCAATCAGCGTACTGATGATGTCGCCAATGGGCATCTGCGTAGCAAACGCCACCAGAAAGCTCACCAGCATCATCGCCACGAAGGCGTGGACCTGCCAGCGGATGATGAGCAACAGGAGCAGGGCAATGCTGCCGGCGCCGATGCCGAGAAGTGCGAGGGTGGACATGAACGATATATCTCCGGGATGGAAGGGGCTGACCCAGGCTGGAGCCGCTCAAAACGGCCTTGCAGGGGTTTTCATCTGCACCTTGGTTGGTGTGTTTATATGGTTATCATACAAATTATCGCGCACGGCACTGCTACGGGTTAACCCGCGTCTGCCAGTGCGTGGGCATGGAGGGGGAAGCGGTTTTGAGGCGTTTTGGTACTCAAGCGCTAGTGCAATATGCCTGAGCAGCTACCAAATATGTAGCAGATTGCTGATGTGTTGGGACGCAAGCCCGGCGCACAGGCTTGGGACGTGGCTCAGAACACCAGCGGTGTGGATGCCGCCACCAGCGGCTGGGCCAGCCGCGCGCCGTCCTGGGCCCAGAACGACAGGTCGGCCTGCTCGATGCGGGCCAGTGCGTTCTTCATGTGCTGCGCCGCAGCGGCGCGTGCAGCCACCGGGTCGCCCGCCTCGATGGCGCGCACGATGTGGGTGTGCTCGTGGGTCACCGCATCGGCAAAGTCGGTGCGACGCGCTTCGTTGGCACGGGTCACGCGGGTGGCGCCCTTGAGAAACTGCGCCAGAKAGTCCAGCGTGCTGATCATGAATGGGTTGCCTGCCGCCTGGGCGATGGCGCGGTGGAACAGCACGTCTTCTTCCACCCCGTCGCGGCCTGCACGCACGGCGTCGGCGATGTGCTGCATGGCGGCGCGTATGGCGGCCATGTCTGCATCGGTGCGCCGAAGGGCCGCCAGCTCGGCCACCTCGGCCTCCAGCGCACGCCTTACCTCCACGATCTGCATCACCGCCTCGCGCGATGCCGCCAGAGGCACATCGAACTGCAGCGGCTCGATGCCCGGAGCCAGCACATACACGCCGCTGCCCTGGCGCGAGTCCACCAGCCCCAGCGACTTGAGGCGCGAGATGGCCTCGCGCACCACCGTGCGGCTGACCTGGAACTGCTGCGCCAGCACCGCCTCGGTGGGCAGCTTGTCGGACGCCTGGATGCGGCCCGCGCGGATCTCGGCCTCCAGCGCGCTGGCCACCTGGTCGGAGAGCTTGGCGCTGGGTTTGACGGCGGAGAACGGCGAAGACATGGGTGGGGCGGGCAGTGGGGCGTGAAGTCGGTGCCGGCATGTGCTGGCAGGCCGGGGCGCAGTTGACTTTACCCGAAGGGCACTGCGCCGGAATCGTTTGTTTGCCGCGCTACCTGGGCGCCGGGCAGGAGTCGTCCAGTTTGGCGAGGCCCGCCAGCTTCTGCAGCCGGCTGCGGTTGTCCAGGCAGGCCTGGTACTGCGCCTCGGCCGCCTTCTGCTGGGCCTGCGCCGCCGCCTTGCTGCGCTCGGCTTGGAGCTGGGCCACACGCTCGCGGATTTGCGGCATCACGGCCAGCGCGGCCTTCTCGCCTTCCACGATGGCATTGGCGCGCTGGCTGAAGTCGGCGGCGCCAATGTCGAGCACCTGGGGGCGGATGATCACGTCGGCCCGCGCCAGCTCGGCCTGGCCCAGCTTCTGGCCCATGATGGCAATCGACTGGTTCAGCGCACCCAGCATGTTGCCCGGCGTTTGGCCCCGGGCCTTGTTGGAGATATCCACCGCGATCACGATGTCGGCGCCCAGCTGGCGTGCGGCATCCACAGGCACAGGGCTCACGATGCCGCCATCCACAAAATGGTATTTGCCGATGGTGACGGGCTGGAACACACCGGGCACGCTGCTCGATGCGCGCACGGCCTGGCCGGTGTTGCCGCGTGCAAACACCGTGCGCTCGCCGTCTTCCAGCCGCGTAGCCACCACGACGAAGGGCTTGGCCATCTGCTCCAGCGGCTTGCGGCGCACCTGCTCGTTCACATAGTCTTCGAGCTTTTGCCCCAGTACCAGCCCGCCGGACGACAGCTGCAGGTCGCGGATCTTGGCTTCGTCCAGTGCCACGGCCTTTTCCTGCATCTCGAAGGCGTTCATGCCGCTGGCATACAGCGCGCCGACCACGCTGCCTGCGCTGGTGCCCGAGACCACGGCGGGCGCCAGGCCATTGGCCTCCAGCATCTTGATCACGCCGATGTGCGCAAAGCCTTTGGCCGCGCCACCGCCCAGGGCGATGCCGATGCGGATGGGGAGCGCGGTGGATGGGGTCGCTGCGACCGGTGTGGCGTCGCCCGCCGCTGGCTGGGTCGGCGCGGTGCCACCGCATGCGGCCATACCTGCTGCGGCCCCAAGGGCCAGAAGGCGCAAAAGAATGGTCAAGCGCATGCGGTGTGATCCTGCTGTCGTCCAAACGGGGCGGGCAGTATAGCGGCAGGGTGCCGAGTCACCGGTTGGTGGTGTTTTTTGCTCCTGAAAGAGGAGCTGCTTGCGCTTGGCATACAAGCGCCAGAGCCAACTACCGCCAGAAATCGCGATGCAGGGCCGTGATCTCGTCTTGCAGCGCAGGCACCGGCCCCAGCACCTCGGTGGGGCGCTGGCCGCTCGCAAACACCGTGCGGCAGGGCAGGGCCAGCGTGGGGTTCTCGGGGTGGTCGCCCGTCAGGGCGAGCAGGGCGGCTTCTTCGGCGCCATACAGCACGCGGCCGATGCCCGCCCAGTAGATGGTGCCTGCACACATAGCGCAGGGCTCGAAGGTGGTGACCAGCGTGCACTGGGCGAGATAAGCGCCGGGATAGTTGGCCGCCGCCGTGCGGGCCAGCGTGCTCTCGGCATGGTTCACGGTGTCTATGTTGCCCTGCTCGGCCAGCACGGTCTCGCCATCGGGCGCAACCAGCAGCGCGCCGAAGGGATGGCGGCCCATGTCCTTGGCGCGCTGGGCCACGGCGTTGGCGCGGCGCAGCAGCGTGGCTGCCTGGGCTTCGCTCAACGCCGTCGGGTTATTCACCTTGAGAACCCCGGTGCGCCCAACCCGTGGTGCGTTTTTCGATCMMGCTGAASAGYTCGTACATCASCATGGCCATKGCGCCCACCACCATCAGGCCCGCRAAGGCCAGGCCCATYTGCATGGMCGAGCCSGCSSWRATGAGCAGGTAGCCGATGCCTTCGTTSGCMGCGGTCATTTCSSWCACSGTGGTGCCSACRAAGGCCAGCGTGATSGCCACCTTGAGCGAGCCGWAGAAGTASGGCATGGAGCGGGGCAGCCCCACCTTGGTCAGCACGTCCCAGCGCTTGGCGCCCAGCACGCGCAGCACGTCTTCCAGCTCGGGCTCCAGCGTGGCGAGGCCGGTGGCGATGTTGACCATGATGGGGAAGAAGCTGATGAGGAACGCCGTGAGGATGGCCGGGCCCACGCCAATGCCGAACCACACCACCAGAATGGGCACAAAGGCGGCCTTGGGCAGTGCGTTGAAGGCCGTCATCAGCGGGTACACGGCGGCGTAGGCCAGGCGCGAAGAGCCGATCACAAAGCCCAGCAGCACCCCCACGACGATGGCGATGCCAAAGCCGGCCATGGTGACCCAGAAGGTGCGCCAGGCGTGGCCTGCGATGACGCCGCCAAACTCCACCAGCTGGGTGGCAATGGCCCAGGGGCTGGGGAAGATGAACTCGGAGACATTGAAGGCCGAACAGATGATCTGCCACAGCAGGATGGTGGCGGTCAGCAGCAGCCAGGGAGACCAGCGCTCTACGGTTTTCTTGTGCATGGGATGAGGCGCTTTCTTGTTATTGCTGGATGGGCGCACCGGCCTTGCGCAGTGCGCCGATGTGGCCGCGCAGTTCGTGGACGATGTCGGTGAACTCCTTGGTGTAAGTCACCTCCAGGTCGCGCGGGCGGGGCAGTTCGATCTCCTTGCGCACCACAAACCGGCCGGGGCTCTTGCTCATCACATACACCGTGTCGGCCAGGAAGACCGACTCGCGCAGGTCGTGCGTGACCAAGATCACGTTGAACTGCTGCTCGGTCCACAGGTCGCGCAGGATGCACCACAGCTCTTCACGCGTGAAGGCATCCAGCGCGCCGAAGGGCTCGTCCAGCAGCAGCATCTTGGGCTCGTGGATSAGCGCGCGGCAGATGCTGGCGCGCTGCTGCATGCCGCCCGAMAGCTGCCAGGGGAACTTGTCCTCATAGCCCGCCAGCCCCACCTTTTGCAGCAGCTTGCGGGCGCGCTCTTCGTATTCCTTGCGTTTTTGCTTGAAGTTGCTGCGGTAGGGCTCGACGATTTCGAGCGGCAGCAGCACGTTATCCACCGTGGTGCGCCAGGGCAGCAGCGAAGGCGCCTGGAAGGCCATGCCCGAGACCTTGAGCGGACCCGTCACCGGCTGCCCGTCGATGAGGATCTTGCCCATGGAGGGCATCTTCAACCCGGTGGCCAGCTTCATGAAGGTGGACTTGCCGCAACCCGAGGGGCCCACGATGGCGATGAATTCGCCCTGGCGTACCTGCAGGTCGATGGCTTCGACCGCAAACTGGTTCTTGGCGCGCAGCTCGTCGTTGTAGGCGAGCCAGACGTCCCGGAAGTCCACAAAATAGTTGTCAGCAGCCTGCATGGAAGTTTTTATGCTAAGAATGGCCGCAAGCGCTATTGAATCATGCGCTTGCAGCTATCAAATTAATAGTAATTACTTCTTGGGCAGGATGTTCAGCTCGGCCGCGCTGGGCAGAAAGCTGGCGTTCCACACATCGTCGGCGTTCACGCGGGTCTTGGTGTTGAACGCATCCGATACCTGCGACGCCATCAGCGAGAGGCGTCCGGGCTTGAGCTGGCCAAAGCCTTCGGTGCGGGCGTCGGGGCTGTTGATCACCGTGTCGATGGCCAGCTGCAGGCGGCGGGTTTCGAGCGGCACGTTCACGATGCCGTCGCGTGCCTTGACGTATTCGATGGAGGCTGCGGGGTTGGCAATGACTTCCTTGGCGCCCTTGGTGAAGGCCGACAGGAACGCCTTGATGGCGGCCGGGTTCTCCTTGATGAGCTTGGGCGATGCGATGATCACATTGCCGTACAGCTTCACGCCGAAGTCGGCATAGGGCAGCACCACCACGTCGGCGGCCTTGGCGCCACGGGCTTCCAGGTTGAGCAGCGAGGTGAAGGTGAAGCCGGTGATGGCGTCCACGTCGCCGCGCACCAGCATGGTTTCGCGCAGTGGCGGGTCCATGGCGGTCCAGGTCACGGCGCCGATGCCGTTGGCCTTCTGGAAGATGGGGAACGCGCGGCGGCCTGCGTCAAACACGGGGGCGCCCAGCTTCTTGCCGGCCAGGTCGGCGGGCTTGGTGATGCCGCTCTTTTTCAGCGCCATGACCGAGGCGGGCGTGTTGTTGTAGACCACCATCACCGCCACGGGCTTGTTCTGCGCGTCGGGGTTGTTGGCGTGGAACTCCATCACGGCGGCCAAGTCGGCAAAACCCATGTCGTACGTGCCCGATGCCACGCGCTGCACAGCACCGCCGGAGCCGTTGCCTGCATCCACCGTCACGTCCAGGCCTGCGGCCTTGAAGTAGCCCTTGGCCACGGGTTGCAGGAACAGCGCGGCGGGGCCTTCAAAACGCCAGTCGAGCTGGAACTTGATGGGCGTGGTGGCCTGCGCCTGGGCCAGCGAGGTGCTGCCGATCAGGGCCAGGGCGGCGGCAGTTTGCATGAACAGTCTTTTTTTCATTCGGGGCTCCTGTCGGGCGAGGGGAAATTCGATGAGGGAAGGCACTGGCCCCATTGATGGGCCATGGTCCTGCAGTCAGCAAAAACGATGCCCGGTTTGTGTACGCGGGTGCTTTGCTGCGCCCCATTGTTCACCGAAGTGGTGCGCGTCAGCATGCTGGGTTTCCCGAAATGGTGCATGCGCAGGGCGAGGGGTCGGCTTGCCCATGAAAAACGGGGCCCGAGGGCCCCGTTGCAACGGTGTGTGGGCAGGCCTGCTCACGGCCTGCGCTCAGGTCAGCACGGCACAGCGCGCTCAGCGTGGCCGGGCGGCAGCGCTGGCCACGGCCAGGGCCGTCATGTTGAGCACGCGGCGCACGGTGGCGGCCGGGGTCAGGATGTAGGCCGTGGCAGCGGCGCCCATCAGGATGGGGCCCACCGTGACGCCACCGCTGGTGGTCGTCTTGAGCACGTTGTAGAGGATGTTGGCAGCATCCAGGTTGGGGCAGATCAGCAGGTTGGCCGAGTCCGTCAGGGTCGAATCCGCCATGTAGGCGTTGCGGATGTTCGGCTCCAGCGCGGCATCGCCGTGCAGCTCGCCATCACACTCGATCTCGGGGTGGGCGGCCACGAACAGGTCGCGCGCCTCGCGCATCTTGCGGGCCGATGCGCGCTTGGACGAGCCATAGCTGGAGTGCGACAGGAAGGCGACCTTGGGTGGGATGCCAAAGCGTTGCACCTCTTGCACCGACATCCAGGCGATGTCCGCCAGCTGCTGGGCCGTGGGGTCTTCGTTCACATAGGTGTCGGCAATGAACAGCGTGCCCCGGTTGGTCATCAGCGCGTTCAGCGCCGCGTAGTTGTGGGCGCCTTCCTGGCGGCCGATGATGCTGTGGATGCGCTCCAGGTGCGTTTCATACGTGCCCACCAGGCCGCAGATCATGGCATCGGCATCGCCCAGCTTGACCATCAGCGAGGCGATGATGGTGTTGGAGCGGCGCACGGCGGCCTTGGCCACTTCGGGCGAGGCGCCGTTGCGCTTCATGAGCTGGTGGTAGTGCTCCCAGTACTGGCGAAAGCGCGGGTCGTCCTCGGGGTTGCACACCTCCACGTCCTTGCCCAGCTGCATGCGCAGGCCGGCCTTGGCGATGCGCGCGGCAATCACTGCGGGGCGGCCGATGAGGATGGGCGTGGCGATCTTGTCGTCGATGGCCATCTGCGCGGCGCGCAGGGCGCGTTCGTCTTCACCGTCGGCGTAGGCTACGCGCTTTTGTGCATCGGGCAGGGCCTTGGCCGCGTTGATCACGGGGCGCATCAGCATGCCGGTCTGGTAGACAAAGCGCGACAGCGTTTCCTTGTAGGCCTCCATGTCTTCGATGGGGCGCGTGGCCACGCCCGATTCAGCAGCGGCCTTGGCCACGGCGGGCGCGATCTTGAGGATCAGGCGCGAGTCGAACGGCGTGGGGATGAGGTAATCGGGGCCAAAGGTCAGCTCTTTGCCTGCATAGGCGCTGGCCACTTCTTCGCTGATGTCGGCCTTGGCCAGGTCGGCGATCTGGCGCACGCAGGCCAGCTTCATGGCCTCGGTGATCTTGGTGGCACCGCAGTCCAGCGCACCGCGGAAGATGTAAGGGAAGCACAGGACGTTGTTGACCTGGTTCGGGTAGTCCGACCGGCCCGTGGCGATGATGCAGTCGGGGCGGATGGCCTTGGCGAGTTCGGGGCGGATCTCGGGCTCGGGGTTGGCCAGGGCCAGGATGATGGGCTTGGGGCCCATGGTCTTGACCATCTCGGCCGTGAGCACGCCGGGGGCCGAGCAGCCCAGGAACACGTCGGCGCCGTTGACCGCATCGGCCAGCGTGCGGGCGTCGGTCTTTTGCGCGTAGGCCGCCTTGGATTCGTCGTAGCCGCCGGGCCGGCCTTCGTAGATCACGCCCTTGGAGTCGCACACGAAGACGTTCTCGATCTTCACGCCCAGGCCCACCATCACGTTCAGGCAGGCAATGGCGGCCGCACCTGCGCCCGACACGGCAATCTTCACCTGGTCGATTTGCTTGCCCACCAGCTCCAGGCCATTGAGCAGCGCCGCGCTGCTGATGATGGCCGTGCCGTGCTGGTCGTCATGGAACACCGGGATATTCATGCGCTTGCTGAGTTCGCGCTCGATGTAGAAGCACTCGGGTGCCTTGATGTCTTCGAGGTTGATGCCGCCCAGCGTGGGCTCCAGCGCCGCGATGATTTCGATGAGCTTGTCGGGGTCGCGTTCGGCCAGTTCGATATCGAACACGTCGACGCCCGCGAACTTCTTGAACAGGCAGCCCTTGCCTTCCATCACCGGCTTGCTGGCCAGCGGGCCGATGTCACCCAGGCCCAGCACCGCCGTGCCGTTGGTGATCACCGCGACCAGGTTGCCGCGCGAGGTGAAGTCAAACGCCTTGGACGGGTCGGCAGCGATGTCGAGGCATGGGTAAGCCACGCCCGGCGAGTAGGCCAGCGACAGGTCGCGCTGGTTGGACAAAGGCTTGGTGGGGGTGACCGAAATCTTGCCCCGGGTGGGGTTGCGGTGGTATTCGCGCGCAGCGTCGCGCAGGGCCTGTTCGGCGGCGGAAATGTTCTGTGTCATGCGGAAATCCTGGAAGTCCTGGGCGGAAAGCAAAAACAAGGGTACCCGATGGCGTGGGCGGCGGACATGCAGGTTTATGCGTATGCAGCATGAAGCCAAAACCCCCTGGCAGCCATGGCGGACAGGGGGCGGAGCCACGCGGGCAGTGGCAGGTTTTCGGCAGCGGGCAGGCGGGATGCTAGTGGGCGTCGGCCTGGCGTGCGGCGTTGACAGCGGCGGAGGTGTCGCGGCTGGCGCCATTGAAGAAAACGTTCAGGGCCACCGCCGTGATCGAGGCCAGGAGGATACCGGATTCGATCAGCGGGTGGATGGCGTGCGGCATCCACTGGCGGAAGTTGGGCGCGATCAGCGGCACCATGCCCACGCCGATGGAAACTGCCACGATCATGGCGTTGAAGCGGTTGGTCTTGAAGTCCACCCCGCCCAGGATGCGGATGCCCGTGGCCGCCACCATGCCGAACATCACCAGCCCCGCGCCGCCCAGCACCATGGTGGGCAGCGACTCGACCAGTGCGGCCATCTTGGGCAGCACGCCCAGCACGATCAGGATCACACCACCCGCCACGCACACAAAGCGGCTCTTGACGCCGGTGACGGCGACCAGACCCACGTTCTGCGAGAAGCTGGTGTACGGAAAGGTGTTGAAGATGCCGCCCAGCAGCGTGCCCAGGCCATCGGTGCGCAGGCCGCGCGTGAGGGCTGCCTGGTCCACCTTGCGGTCGGTCATCTCGCCCAGGGCCAGGAACATGCCGGTGGATTCGATCATGACCACGATCATCACCAGGGTCATGGTCAGGATCAGGATGGGGTCGAACACAGGGCCGGCAATCTCGAACGGCAGCACCAGGTCAAACCACTGCGCCTTGGCCACCTTGTCGAAGTTCATCATGCCCAGCGCCACGGCCACCACCGCACCAATGACGATGCCCAGCAGCACCGAGATGTTGGCGACGAAGCCCTTGGCRAAYTTGRCRATCAGCAGGATGGACAGCAGCACCAGGCCCGAGATGCCCACACCGGTCAGGTCGGCGTACTTGGGGTTGGGCACCGTGGGCACCACCGCAAACCCCTTGGGAACCGGTGGCAGTGACGAGCCGGGGGCTCCGGCAGCGGCCTGCGCATCGGCCAGCCACTTGAGGTGCTCGGGGTTGGGCACGCTGGGCGCCGTGGGGCCCACGGGGTTGCCAAAGATCCAGTTGATGCCCACGCGCATCAGGCTGATGCCGATGACCGCAATGATGGTGCCGGTCACCACCGGCGGGAAGAAACGGAGCATGCGGCTCACCAGTGGCGCGATCAGGATGGAGATCACCCCCGCGCCAATCACCGAGCCAAAGATCAGCCCGGCCCCGGCGGTGCCGCCGGTGGTCTGCGCCATCGAGATCATGGGCGCCACCGAGGCAAAGGTCACCCCCATCATTACCGGCAGCTGAATGCCAAACCATCGCGAGGCGCCCAGCGCCTGGATCAGCGTGACCAGCCCGCACACAAACAGGTCGGCCGAGATCAGCTTGGCTACCTGGTCGGGCGTGAGGTTGAGCGCACGGCCCACGATGAGCGGCACCGCCACGGCACCCGCATACATCACCAGCACATGCTGCAGGCCCAGCGCCGTGAGTCGCCCCAGGGGCAGGTGTTCGTCCACGGGGTGTACGGGCGGGTTCATGGGTGTCCTTCGGGGGTTGGGTTTTGAATACGGAATGGAAACCTGTGCCGAATGGTGCACAGATGTCCATACAAAAATCGTATACAAAATGACCGAGAGCGCTTATCCCGGTTAACCCTTAGAGGGGCGCAGCAAAGTACCCGCCTGCCGTGGACGCAGGCGATGGGAAGGTTAGGGGCCGGGGCGTGCCCGGCGTCAGCTAGCCCAGGTCCGTGGATGCAGCCTTGGTGCGTTGACTGGTCAGCGGTGCCAGCGACTCGCGCAGGCGGTCGCGCACCAGCGGCTGGCCGGGGTTGAGGGCGCCTTCCACATGGCCAATGTGGGCGAGCATGCGTTCGCGGGCCAGGGTGGTGTTGCCGGCCTCCAGCGCCTCCACAATGGCGGCATGCTCCGCACAAGACTGGCTGGCCGCGTGCTGCGACTGGTACAGCGACGCGGCCAGGGTGGTGCGCGCCGTGAGGTCGCGCAGGATGTCGCTCAGGCTGCGGTGGCCCATCGCTTCGGCCAGGCAGACGTGGAAATCTGCGAGCAAAAAGGCCCGTGTGGCAGCGTCAGCTCCTTCGATGGCCTGCTGTTCGTCGGCGATGTGCGCACGCAGGCGGCGGGTCACGCTCTGCAGCGGGCGGCCCGCATCGGCCAGGATGCCCGATTCGATGATGCGCCGGGCGGAGAACGCGTCGCGCGCATCCTCCACCGAGGGCTCCACCACGTACCAGCCCCGGCGCGAGCGCACTTCCACAAAGCCCCGTGCCTGCAGCTGCATCAGGGCCTCGCGCACCAGCGTGCGGCTCACGCCGAACAGATCGGCCAGCTCCTGCTCGCCCAGGCGCTCGCCGGGGGAGAGTTTTTGCGCCAGGATGGATTCCACCACCTGCTGGGCGATCTGGGTCTGGTTGATGCTCATGGCCGGATTGTCGCGTGCTGTGTCGGGGCTTGCCCGATCAGGCACGCGGCGAGGGTGGCTCGCGACCATCCAGCACGGCGTGGGCGCGTTCGCGGTCGATGTCGCCTTCCCAGGCTGCCACGGCCACGGTGGCGACACAGTTGCCAATGAGGTTGCCCAGCGCGCGGGCGATGCCCATGAACCAGTCCACCGACAACACCAGCACCAGGCCAATCGCCGGGATGGCGGGGATGGCCTGCAAGGTGGCTGCCAGCACGACGATGGCCGAGCCGGGCACGCCGTGAGCGCCCTTGGAGGTGACCAGCGAGATCGCCAGGATCGTCAGCAGGTCGGCCATGGAAATCGGCGTGTTGGTGGCCTGGGCGATGAACACGGCGGCCAGTGTGATGTAGATCGAGAACGCGTCCAGGTTGAACGAGTAGCCCGTGGGGATCACCAGGCCCACGGTCGAATCGCGGATGCCCATGTGCTTGAGCTTGGCCATGATCTGGGGCAGCACGCTGTCGGACGACGTGGTGGCAAACACCACGGCCAGTTCCTCGCGCAGATAGCGCAGCAGCTTAAACAGGCTGAAGCCCGACACCCGCATGATGAGGCCCAGCACCACCACGACGAAGATGACCACCGCGGCGTAGAACAGCGCCACCAGCATGCCCAGCTGCTTGAGGGAACCCAGGCCGTATTTGCCCACGGTGAACGCGATGGCGCCCAGCACACCCAACGGTGCGAGCTTGATGATGAGGCCCATGGTCTTGAACAGCACATGCGACAGGTCATCGATCAGGCCGGTGACCCGCGCCCCGCGCTCACCGATCAATGCCAGGGCGCAGCCAAAAACGATGGAAAACAGCAGAACCTGCAGCACGTCGCCGTTGGCAAACGCGCTCACGGCGGTGGTGGGGATGAGCTTGAGCAAGAAGTCGGTGAAACCGCCGCCGGTGAGCTTGCTGGCGTTTTCGGCGTAGGCGCCCATGGCTTTGGGGTCCAGCGCCTTGGGGTCCACGTTCATGCCCACGCCGGGCTSGAACMMGAASGCCAGCRCCAGGCCCAGCACCAGGGCGATGGAGGTGASCACCTCGAAGTAGATCAGCGMYTTSACGCCSACCCGSCCYACSCGCTKSAGGTCGCCMGYGCCTGCRATGCCRTGCACCACCACGCAGAASACSAKSASCGGGATGAKCATCTTGATSAGCTTGATGAAGCCGTCTCCCAGGGGCTTGAGCGCAATGGCGGTGTCGGGCCACACAAGGCCCACCACCACACCGGCTATCAAGGCCAGCACCACCTGACCAAAAAGGGATTTGAAAAACCGGGGCATGCCAACTCCTTCAGTAGCTTTTTGAACGCAAATCTTGCATACAAGAACTGTAGGCAAGTCTGAAGAGTGGCGGTATGAGGGTATGCCCGCATGGGGTTGCCAGAGGCGGCAATAAAAAGGCCACGCCTTTGTGGGGCGTGGCCTCGCAAATGTTGACAAGCACAGACCGCCCGCATCAAGCGGGCGCCGGCAATCAGTAGCCGAGGGTCTTGCCGTCGGGGTTGCGGGGGTCCGAGTAGCCGTACAGCGCGCCGCCACGGATCTGGATGGTCTGCGTGCGGCCCATCGAAGGCTTGACCGCGATGTTGTGGCCGCGTTGCTTGAGCAGGGCAATGGTGTCGGGCGAGAGGCCCTTTTCCACGCGCAGCTCGTCCGGCGTCCACTGGTGGTGCACGCGGGGTGCCGCTGCGGCCTCCGCAGGGTTCATGCCGAAGTCGATGGTGTTGACCACCGTCTGCAGCACCGTGGTGATGATGCGCGCGCCGCCAGGGCTTCCAGTGACCAGCGTGGGCTTGCCGTCCTTGAGCACCAGGGTGGGCGTCATCGACGACAGGGGGCGCTTCTTGGCGGCCACTGCGTTGGCGTCGCCACCGACCAGGCCATAGGCATTGGCCACGCCGGGCTTGGCCGAGAAGTCGTCCATCTCGTTGTTGAGCAGGATGCCCGTGCCCTTGGCGACGATGCCGCTGCCGAAGTTGGTGTTCAGCGTGTAGGTCACGGCCACGGCGTTGCCCGCCTTGTCCACCACCGAGTAGTGGGTGGTCTGGTCGCTCTCATACGGCTGGGGCTGGCCGGGCTTGATCTCCTTGGCCGGGCGTGCGCGGTTGGGGTCGATGCCCTTGGCCAGCGATTCGGCATAGCGCTTGGAGGTCAGGCCCTTCAGCGGGATCTTCACGAAGTCTGGGTCGCCCAGGTATTCGGAGCGGTCGGCGTATGCCAGCTTGCTGCTCTCGGCCATGTGGTGGATGGTCTGCGCGCTGTTGGGGCCCCACTGGGCCAGGGGCAGGGGCTCCAGCATGTTCAGGATCTGCACCAGGTGCGGGCCGCCCGAGGAGGGTGGGGGCATGGTCACGATCTCGTAGCCACGGTAGGTGCCACGCGTGGGGACGCGTTCGGCCACCTTGTATTCGCGCAGGTCCTGCAGGGTGATGGCGCCTGTGTGGGGTGCCATTTCGGCGGCGATCTTCTGGGCGATCTCGCCTTCGTAGAACGCCTTGGCGCCCTGCTGGGCGATGAGGCGCATGGATTGCGCCAGGTCTTTTTGCACCAGCGGGTCACCCACCTTCAGGGGTTCGCCGTTCTTCCAGAAGATGGCCTGGGTGGCAGGCCACTTGCCCATGTTCTTCTTCTCTTGCTGCAGGATCTTGGCGAGCGTTTCGCTCACCGGGAAGCCCTTGTCCGCCAGTTCAATCGCCGGTGCGATCACACGCGACAGGGGCAGGGTGCCCCAGCTCTTGAGTGCGTGTTCCATGCCCGCCACGGTGCCGGGAACGCCCACGGCATAGTGGGTGTACAGCGACTTGCCGTCCACCACATTGCCCTTGGCGTCCAGGTACATGTCGCGCGTGGCCTTCGATGGCGCCACTTCGCGGAAGTCGAGGGCCACGCTCTTGCCGGTCTTGGCGTCGTGCACCATCATGAAGCCGCCACCACCCAGGTTGCCCGCATTGGGCAGGGCCACGGCCAGCGCAAAGCCAATGCCCACGGCCGCATCCACAGCGTTGCCGCCGGCCTTGAGGATGTCCAGGCCAATCTGCGAGGCCAGCTCCTGCTCGGAGGCGACCATGCCATTGCGTGCCACCACGGGGTGGAACACATCCATGTCGAAGTCGTAGGCTGCACTGGCGGCCTGGGCCGAGGCGGTCTGCTGCACTGCGGGCGCGGGTGCAGCCGTGGCTACCGGCGGCGTGCTGCCGCAGGCCGTGAGGCTGGCCAGGGCCAGCACAACGCTGCCAGCCAGCAGCGTATGACGAATGTTCATGGGATATCTCCTGGTGTGTGGAATCTGGAAATGACAACGGGCGCACCCAGCCGAAGGATGCGCCCGCGCCAGTGTAGGTCGGTCAAAGGGCTGCCAGAGGCAATCTCGCCATGACATTGAAGCGCAGCACTGATGTGCTGCGTGCATTACTTACTGCCCTGTGGGCCCTCAGGCGAGCAAGTCGCTCAATGTCCGTGCAATCACCTTGGTGGCGCGGCGCAGGTCTTCGAGCTGCAGGCGCTCGTCGGCGCGCTTGGCGTGCGATTCGAGGACCGTGCGGGGGCCTGCACCGTAAATCACGCCGGGAATGCCGCGCTCCACATACAGGCGCACATCGGTGTAGAGCGGCGTGCCCACGGCGGGTACCGGTTCACCGATCACGGCCTGGGCATGTTGCTGGATCGCATCGACCAGGGGCTTGTTGCCAGCCAGCGGCGTCATCGCGTTGGCCAGCAGCAGGCGCTTGATCTCCACGCTGATACCGGCGCGCTCACCTGTAGCCTGTTCGATCACGCGGCGGATGTTGGCTTCAACCTCCACCGGGTTTTCCTCGGGGATCATGCGGCGGTCGAGCTTGAACATCACCTTGCCGGGTACGACGTTGGTGTTGGTGCCGCCCTCGATGCGGCCCACGTTCAGGTAGGGGTGCTTGATGCCTTCGACCTTGGACGTGACCTTCTTGTACTCGTCGTTTTGTGCGTACAGCGCGTTCAGGATGTGCACGGCGCCCTGCAGGGCGTCCACGCCGGTGTGGGGCACGGCGGCATGGGCCATCTTGCCGTGCACCGTCACTTCCATCTGCAGGCAGCCGTTGTGTGCGGTGACCACTTCGTAGCTGAAGCCGGCGGCAATCATCAGGTCGGGCTTTGTCAGTCCCTTTTGCAGCAACCAGCCGGGGCCGAGTTCGCCGCCAAACTCTTCGTCGTAGGTGAAGTGCAGCTCTACCGCGCCCTGGGTGGGCCTGGCCACGGCTTCSARSGCSCGCASSGCRAAGGTGAAGCTCGCRAAGTCGCTCTTGCTCACGGCGGYSGCGCGGCCGTASAKGSYGCCRTCGRCAATCTCGSCRCCGTAGGGGTCGTGYGTCCAGCCTTCGCCGGGSGGCACCACGTCRCCGTGGGCGTTCAGGGCGATGGTCTTGCCACCGCTGCCGTACGGTCTGCGCACGATGAGGTTGGTGATGGATTCCATGCCGTAGGCCAACACATCGGCAGTGGGCACGGCGTGCTTTTCGGCCTCGTAGCCAAAGTCCTTCAGCAGCTCGGCSGTRCGCTCGGCRTGSGGCGCGTTGTTGCCGGGMGGCGTGTCGGTKGGCACGCGCACGAGGGCCTGCAGAAAGCGCACTTCTTCGTCAAAGTGCTGGTCGATCCAGGCGTCCAGCGCGGCGTGGTGGTTCGGGGTGGTCATGGTTGTTGTTCCTCGGCAAGCTGGTGCAGCACCTGGGTGAAGGCGTCCACGGCCAGTTGCATGTCGTTGTTGGTGGTGGATTCGAGCGGGTTGTGGCTGATGCCGGAGTTTTCTCCGCGCACGAACAGCATGGCCTGCGGCATGATTTCGTGCAGCTTCATGGCATCGTGGCCTGCCCCACTGGGCATGCGGAACACAGGCACGCCCAGGTGGTCCACCGCACGCTCCCACTGGTGCTGCAGGGCGGGGGCGCTGGGGGCGGCGGCAGCGCGCATGGATTCCTCCAGTGTGTAGCGCAGGCCGCGCCGGGCAGCGATCTGGCCCAGGTGGTCCAGCACATCGCGCACCAGTGCGTCGCGTTGCGGATCGGTGGGTGCACGCAGGTCCAGGCTGAACTGGCAGCGGCCCGGCACCACATTGATGGAGCCGCCGGGCACGTTGAGCAGGCCAATCGTGCCCACCGAGTCTCCGTCCTGGGCGGCGCGCTGCTCGATGTACAGCGCCAGCTCTGCCACGGCTACGGCCGCATCGCGGCGGCGGTCCATGGGGGTGGTGCCTGCGTGGCTGGCGGTGCCGATCATCTCCCCCACAAACCGCACGCCCCCATTGATGGAGGTGACCACGCCCAGCGGCAGGTCCAGCTCGTTGAGCACCGGGCCCTGTTCGATGTGGACTTCAATAAAGCCCAGGTACTGGGCCGGGTCGCGTTGCAGCTTGGCAATGTCGTCAATGCACAGCCCCGCGTGCTGCATGGCAGCGCGCATGGTCACGCCATCGGCATCCTCCTGGTCAAGCCAGGCAGGGTTGAAGTGCCCGATGAGCGCGCCCGAACCCAGGAAGGTGGCCTTGTAGCGCTGGCCCTCCTCTTCGGCAAAGGCAATCACCTCGATGCCAAACGGCAGACGCTTGCCCGCTTGGTGCAGTGCACGCACGCAAGCCATGGGCACAAAGATGCCCAGGCGCCCGTCGTACTTGCCGGCATTGCGCACGGTGTCGTAGTGGCTGCCAGTCATGAGATATCGGGCTCCCGGGCTGGCCGGGTGGTAGCGGCCGACCACGTTGCCAACGGCGTCAATAGTTACTTCGTCAAAGCCGCACGAGTTTTTCATCCAGAACTCGATTCGCTCGGCGCAGGCGCGATGTGCCTCAGTCAGATAGGTGACGGTGAGCTGACCTTTTTCGGAAAAACCGGGGTCGCTGTACTTGGCAAGCTCCTCGTGGGCATCCCAGGTTAGGTTGCCAAGCTCCGGCACGTAGCCGAACTTGTCGTCSARSCGGATYTCRGCRATGCGGTGGATGTTGCGCAGCGCCTCGGCTAGTTCGAACTCTGGATGGTTATTCAGGCGCCGCGCGAAAGTCTCGATGATTTCATTGCGTGGCAGGCCCGTACCACGCGGTCCGCGCACGGCCAGAATGAAGGGGAAACCAAAGCGGGCGTTGTAGTCCGCATTGAGCTGCTGGATGCGCGCAAATTCTTCGGGCGTGCACTGCGTCAGGCCCGCCTTGGACTGCTCGTTGGTCGATTCGGCGGTGAGGCTTTTCGCCACCATGGCSTTGCCCGCSAGCTCGGGGTGGGCGCGGATCAGGCCCAGCTGCGCCTCGGTGCTGGCGGTGCGCACCGCGTGCGCCAGGGCGTGCTTGAGGTGCGCCAGCGAGCGGAATGGCCGCTGCGTGAGCGCCTGCTCGGCAATCCAGGGTGAATGCTCGTACACGCCGTCCAGCGCCTCCAGGGCTTGCGCGGGCGTGGCGGCATTCAGTTGGTCAAGGGTCCATGCCATGGTCATCAGGCCTTTGTGGTGGGGTAGGGGTGCACGGCCTTCCAGTGGCGCGCGATGTCGATACGGCGGGCCACCCACACCTTGTCGTGCTGTGCGATGTGRTCSAGAAAGCGCTGCAGCGCSGTGATGCGGCCSGGSCGSCCSAGCAGGCGGCAGTGCATGCCAATGCTCATCATCTTGGGTGCGTTGTCGCCGGCCGGGTCGCCCTCGGCATACAGCGCATCGAAGGTGTCCTTCATGTACTGGAAGAACGGGTCGGCGTGCGAATAGCCCTGGGGCAGCGCAAAGCGCATGTCGTTGCAATCGAGCGTGTAGGGCACGATGAGCTGGGGCACCACGCTGCCGTCGGTCTTTTGCACCTTCATCCAGAAGGGAAGGTCGTCGCCGTAGTAGTCGCTGTCGTATTCAAAGCCGCCGTAGTCGGCTACCAGGCGGTGGGTGTTGGGGCTGTCGCGGCCGGTGTACCAGCCCAACGCCCTTTCGCCCGTCATTCGTTGGATGATTTCCATCGCCTCTTGCATGTGGGCGCGCTCCACCTCTTCGGGGATGTGCTGGTAATGGATCCACTTGAGCCCATGGCACGCAATCTCGTGGCCCAGCTCCACAAAAGCCGCCGTGAGGTCGGGGTGGCGCTGCAGGGCCGTGGACACGCCGAACACCGTGAGGGGCAGCTGGCGCTTTTCAAACTCGCGCAGGATGCGCCACACGCCAGCGCGCGATCCGTATTCATAAATGCCCTCCATGCTCATGTGCCGCTCGGGGTAGCTGGCCGGGTTGAACATTTCGGACAGGAACTGCTCGCTGCCCGCATCGCCATGCAGCACCGCGTTTTCGCCGCCCTCTTCGTAGTTCAGGACGAATTGCACGGCAATGCGCGCGCTACCGGGCCACTGCGCATGGGGCGGGGTCTTGCCGTAGCCAATAAGGTCGCGGGGGTAGGCCTGGGTGGTGTCGTAGATCATGGTGGGGTGGTTTTCAAGAGGCCAGGGCGGCGGCCAGATCGCTGGCAGGGCGCTTGCGGTCAAAGGTCAGGCTGGCTTCGACATGTTCGAGGTGGCTTTGCATCAAGGCGACGGCACGTTCTTCGTCGCGCGCGGCCAGGGCCGCCACGATGTCGGCGTGCTCCTCGTGCGAGTGTTCGGCGGCGCTGGCTGACTGGTACATCAGCGTGATGAGTGCACAGCGCGAGATCAGGTCGCCCAGCATCTGCGCCAGCACCTCGTTGCCCATCAGTTCGGCCATGCGCACATGAAAGTCGCCCAGCAACTCGGTGCGGGTGCTGGCGTCGTGTGTGCCCATGGCGGTCTTCTCGCTGGCCACGTGGGCGCGCAGGGCCTTCAGCTTGGCGGGCGTCACGCTGCGCACAAAGGCGCGGGTCATTTCGGTTTCCAGCATGCGGCGCACGGCAAACACTTGGCGTGCCTCCTCGACCGAGGGCGTGGCCACAAATGCGCCCCGTGCGGGCTCCAGCGTGACCAGCCGGTTCTGTGCCAGCTGGAACAGCGCCTGGCGCACCAGCGTGCGCGACACGCCRAARTGGTCGGCCAGCTTYTGCTCRGCCAGCTTGGTRCCGGGYTGCAGGCGGTGCTCTACGATGGCGCGGGTCAGCGCTTCAACAATGGCGCTGGTCGAGGAAGATTCCATGGCTGCATGATACGGTGGATGGTGAAAAGTGTATACACTTTTGGTCTACACGCTGCGATCTGGCAATCGTCGCCGATTGGACAGACTCTTACTTCAGGAGATTCCCCCATGGGATTGAGCACCCACGTTCTGGACACCATGAACGGCTGCCCTGCGGCCGGCATGGAAGTGGCCCTGTATTCCACCGACGGCGACAACGCCACCCTCATCAAGCGCCTGGTGCTGAACCATGACGGCCGCACCGACGCACCGCTGTTCGACAACGCCAGCCTGCGCACCGGCACCTACCGGCTGCGCTTTGATGTGGCGGGCTACTTCAAGGCCCGGGGCGTGCATCTGCCCGAACCCAATTTTCTGAACCAGGTGAGCCTGGACTTCGGCATTGCGCATGCCGACCAGCACTACCACGTGCCGCTGCTSGTSAGCCCCTGGAGCTATTCGACCTACCGGGGCTCGTAGCAAGCGCTGCCTGACGGCCGAAGTGGCCTGGCCGCTCAGGGGGATATTGCTACAGCTGCCCTTCGGTCAGSGTRTCGAGCTGAAAGYGCCCGCTCTTGTCCCACAGCCAGGTSTCGGTGTAGGTGACCTTGCCCATGCGGGCAGGGACTGGGAAGGGGGCCGCAGCGCGCACCGTGCGCTCGATTTCGGTGACCACCTCGGGGGCATGGCGCGGGGCGCGCATCCAGTGCAGGCGGGTGATCTTGCCCGCGCGGTCGATGTCGAGCTGCAGCACACCGATGGCATACAGCTGCGGCGGCAGTTTGCCTTTGAAGATGCGTTCGCGGTTCAGCCCATACAGGTGCGTGGCGGCATCCTGGCGGTAGGCCAGCGGTGTGGCAGCGGCCGAGGGGCGCGCAGATCCGGCCGTGGCAGGCACGGGGCCCTTGACGCCGCTGGCATCGGGGCCGGTGGAGGGGACGCTGTCGGGCGCGGGGGCTGGCGTGGGCTCTGGCGGGGACTTGCAGGCCGAGACCAGCGCCGCACCCACGGCCATGATGCCTGCCAGCAACCAGTGGCTGCGCTTTCCGGTGGAGCGGGGAGAGGGCGTGTCGGGCATGGTGTGAAAGGTTCCTGAGGCTGCGGGCACGATAACCCAGCGGCGAAGGTGGTACGTTACAAAATGACGACGGCTGCAAAGGGGATGCAGCAACATGCCTCACCGGAGGGTGAGCCGCTTGCCTGGCCCCGTTTTGCGTCCGTCACGAAAAGGATCGCGGTGACAAATTTGCAAATGCTGCTGGACGGCCTGGGGGCCGCGCCAGCCTGTCTGGTGACCGTGGAGTCTACCCAAGGGTCCGTGCCCCGGGAGCGCGGCGCCTGGATGGCGGTATTTGCCGACCAGCTGGTGGGCACCATCGGCGGCGGGCATCTGGAGCTGCAGGCGATTGCCGAGGCGCGCCGCCGCCTGGCGGGTGGGCCGGTGACGGCGCTTGGGCCGATGCGGTTTGCGCTGGGCCCGGCGCTGGGCCAGTGCTGCGGCGGGGTGGTGCACCTGGGATTTGAGCTTCTCGCGGCGCAAGACGCCCCGGGGCTGGCCCAGCGCCTCACACCCAACCTGCACCCGGTGGCCCTGTTTGGCGGCGGGCATGTGGGCCACGCGCTGGCCCGCGTGCTGGCGCCACTGCCTTTTGCGCTGACCTGGATCGACAGCCGGGACGGCATCTTCCCGCCCGACCCGCCCGAGGGTGTGGTCTGCGAACACTCCGAGCCGGTGCAACTCGCCGTGCCCCGCCTGGCACCCGGCAGCCGCGTGCTGATCATGAGCTTCAGCCACGCCGARGACCTGGACGTGGTGGCCGCCTGCCTGCGCCGCCAGCGCGAGCAGGGCGACCTGCCTTTCATCGGATTGATCGGCAGCCAAACCAAGTGGGCCACCTTCAGCAACCGCCTGCATGAGCGCGGGTTCGCGCCCGAGGAGCTGGCCCAAGTGACGTGCCCCATCGGCATTCCCGGCATCGGGGGCAAGGAGCCCGAGGTGATTGCCGTGGCCGTGGCAGCGCAGTTGCTGCAGACGCTGCAGCCAGCGCCAAAGGCTGGGGAATGAGGGTAATTCCGGCCCCGAATGCCTCAGGTTGGGGCTGGAATCGGGAACAATTCCTGCATACACTTTGACGTACCGGTCGCAGCGGTGCCCCGGCCAGCAACCCACTGGCCAAGGTGCGCGACCTCAATGTCTGCTCAGAGCGCCCGCAGTGGTGAGCAGGTTTGCTGTTTGGCGCTAACGCGCCATCAAGGTTGAGATATGGAAAGCTACTTTCTCGACTGGGCCAACCTGCTTTTGCGCTGGGTCCATGTCATTACGGCCATCGCCTGGATCGGCTCGTCGTTCTATTTCGTTTTTCTGGACAGCAGCCTCACGCCGCCCGAGGACGAAGACCTCAAGAAACAAGGCGTGAGCGGCGAGCTCTGGGCCGTGCACGGCGGCGGGTTTTACCACCCCGTCAAGTTCGCGGTGTCGCCGCCGCAGTTGCCCAAACACCTGCACTGGTTCTTCTGGGAGAGCTACAGCACCTGGATCAGCGGGTTTGCGCTGTTCACCGTGTCCTACCTCTACAGCGCCAGTACCTACCTCATCGACAAGTCGCGCATGGACTGGGCGCCCGCCACGGCCATCATGGTGGCGCTGGGCTTCTTTGTGGTGTTCTGGCTGCTGTACGACGCCATCTGCCGCATCTTCGGCCAGCGCAAGAACGGCGACGCCATTGTGGGCGCGCTGGTGCTGGTGCTGGTGTGCGTGGCCTCGTGGCTGGCCTGCCACTGGTTTGCGGGCCGCGCGGCCTTCCTGCTGGTGGGGGCGATGATCGCCACATCCATGAGCGCCAACGTGTTCTTCTGGATCATCCCTGGCCAGCGCACGGTCATCAGCCAGATCAAGGCTGGCCAGCCCGTGGACCCGATCCACGGCAAGCGCGGCAAGCAGCGCAGCGTGCACAACACCTATTTCACGCTGCCGGTGCTGTTTGCCATGCTGAGCAACCACTACAGCTTCACCTGGAGCCACCCGCAAAACTGGCTGGTGCTGATCCTGATGATGTTCGCGGGCGCGGCCATCCGCCAGTTCTTCGTGATGCGCCACGGCTACAAGCTGGGCCGCAACGGCAACCCGCTGCCGTATGCGCTGGTGGGTGTGGCCGTGATCGTGGGCGCCATTGTGTGGATGCGCCCCGCACCGGTGGCCACCCCCGTGGTGAATGCTCCTGTTTCAGGAGCTGCCAGCGCATATAAAAACGGCGCTAGCAGCCAAAATGACTTCAAGGCCGTGCAGGCGGTGCTGGAACAGCGCTGCTACATGTGCCACGGCGAGCAGGTGCAGATGAAGAACCTGCGGCTTGATTCGCCCGACAGCGTGAAGCAACACGCCCAGGCCATCTACCAGCAGGCCGTCGTGCAAAAGCTCATGCCCATGAACAACGCCACGGGCATCACCGATGCGGAGCGTGCGTTGATTGGGAAGTGGTTTGAGGCAGGGGCTGCAACGGGGCCTTGAATGTGTTGAGTGCCGCGGCAATCGGCCAGAAGCTGTCGCTCACAGAATCGCCAAGAAGCGGACGTGGCTCGACTGAGCCTTAGTCTGTTTCGGCGCGCCTCTGATACTCTCCAATACTGATCCGGGGTACCGCTCTTAGAACCTCTGGCCGCGCTCGGTATAGGCGCCTGGCTTGAGAGGTGCTCTGTGCGTGACTCAACCTTTGCTTGGCTTGTACTGGCGGCAAGCGTGCTCTCGGAAGTCGTTGGAACCATTGCACTCCGCTATGCGGATGGCTTCACACGTATTTTCCCTTCCGTCCTTTCAGGGCTTTGTTATTCCGCCGCTATCTGGCTTATGGCAATCGCCGTCCGGCATATGGAAGTCGGACTTACCTATGCGGTATGGGCGGGAAGCRGAACAGCTTTGACGGCGGTGCTCGGAATGCTCTGGTTTGGTGAGTCGGCGAGCTTCCTTCGACTGGCCGGTCTAAGCTTCATTGTTTTGGGCGTCATTGCTTTGAACTTGAGTGCCCGATAGGTCGCCGGACACGCATTTTCAAAGACTGATTCACGCTTCAGCGAGCGGCTACAAAGGGACCGAAGCGGACTTTTTTGCCTTAAGCCGAGCAGCTTCGAGGACTCAATGCCGGCAAGCCAGAACCCCGTTTTTGCTTTGGTGTTGCGTCCTTGGGGCGCGATCCAAACAGGCCCTACGCCGCCAGCACATCCTGCAGCGCCCGCGTGGCAGCCACCGCCCCCAGGCTGGATTCGGTAAACCCGCCATGCAGCACCACCCCGGTTGATGCCTGCTTCGCCTCATGCTTGGCCACGGCGGCCAGGTTGGCCACTTCTTCGGCGTACCGAAAGCGCCCGGGCGTGATGCGCACCGCGCCGATGGCCAGCGTGGTGCACGGAAAGAACCGCTGCACGCCATGCCGGTCCTCGGCATGGATGCCGCCTGCCAGCCGTGCGCTGTCGTCGAACAGCGTGACGGCCTCGCGTGCGAACTCGTCCACGATGTTCTTGCAGCGCTGCAGCCAGTTGCTGCTCTGGAAGATCAGCATGAAGTCGTCCCCGCCCACATGGCCCACAAAGTCGCTGCGTGCGTCGCAGTGTGCCGTGGCCAGGCGCGCCACCAGGCGGATCATCTGGTCGCCGCGCCAGTAGCCGTAGTGGTCGTTGAAGGGCTTGAAGTTGTTCAGGTCCGCATAGCAGGCCACGAACTCGGTGCCGCTTTCCAGCAAGCGCTGGATGTGCAGGCTGATGGGAATGTTGCCCGGCAGAAAAGTCAGTGGGTTGGCGTGGCGCGCGGCCTCGATGCGGGTCTCGGTCACGGCGCGCACCAGCTGGTCGCCGGTGCCCAGGCCCAGGTAGCGGCCGTTGTCGGTGACGATGTAGCCGTCGCTCAGGTAGCGCTGGTCCTGCGAGGTGAGGATGCCAACGAGCTGGTCCACATCGCAGTCCAGCTCGACCACGCGCGGCGCCAGGTTGGCAAACGCCAGGCAGGACTTGCGGCCATGCACCTCGCGGAAGTACGGCGTGGCGTAATGATTCATGAACTGCTGGCGGTTGATGAGGGCCACGGGGCGCGACCCGTCTACCACCGCCAGCGCGTGCAGGTCCGTGTGCTGGCGGAACAGGGCGGCCACGGCGTCGTTGTTGGTGGCGGGCGCTGCGGTGGGTGCCTGCACCACCAGCAGGCTGCGCAGGATGCCTGGGCGCGCGGTCTGGCCCAGGTGCGGCAGCACGGCCACGCGGCGGTCGTGCATCACCTCCAGCGCCGCGTCGTCCACCGCCTCGCGCGGCGCCATGGCCGGGCGGCCCAGCAGCCAGCCCTGGCCCAGGGGGATGTCCAGGTCGCGCAGCGCGCGCAGGTCGTCGCGGGTTTCGATGCCTTCGGCGATGAGCTGGGTGCCGAACACGTCGGCAATGCCCTTGATGGCCTGCAGCATCTGGAGGTTCTCGGGGTGGTCGCTGATGTCGCGGATGAAGTATTTGTCGATCTTCACGAAGTCGGGCTTCACCTCGGACCACAGCCTGAGGCTGGAGCGGCCATCGCCAAAGTCGTCCAGCGCCAGCCGCGCGCCGCAGGCATGTACGGCCTTGATGGCCTGGCGCAGCTGGGGCATGTCGGTCACGCGTTCGTGCTCGGTGATCTCCAGCACCAGCATGCGAGCGCTCAGGCCCAGGCTGCGCACGGTGTTGCCCAGCTCGGTGGCGCCGATCAGCTGGACGCCATGCACCAGCGCATCGGCGCTGATGTTCACAAACAGCCGGCCCGGCGCGTCGTGCCGGCCCCATTGCTCCATGGCGGTGTAAACGCACAGCAGCTCAAAGTCCTGCAGGATGCCCTCGTGCCGGGCCAGCTCCAGCAGTTTGTCGGGGGTGTGCAGCGGGGTGTTCTGGGGGCCACGTATCAGTGCCTCGTGTGCGTACACCTGGCCCTCGCGCAGGTCGGCCAGGGGCTGGAACACGCAGTACAGCCCGCCCTCGCGCATCAGCCGCGCCAGGGGGCCGGTGCCCTGGCGGGCGGCGGGCGATAGCAGCGCCATCATCGCCTCCAGTCGGCTCCATGGGGTGTTGTGCATGGCTGTTGTGGGTCCCTGAGCAAGGGTGCCGACGATACCGGTGGCGTGTGACAGGCTGGTTACAGCAACGTGACTGGTACTACCGCTGCACAATGCGCGGCATGCACCCAGAAACCCAGCCAGCCAGTCCCTCCCTGCCGGACTACCGCACCCATCCCCGCGCCTTTCTGAAGGCGCTGTTTGATGCCGCAGTGCACAGCGCACAACCCCTGCACGGCATGCGCCAGTGGCTGCCCCAGCCGCCCAGCCGCGAGAGCGGGGGCCGCACCCTGGTGCTGGGCGCGGGCAAGGCGGGGGGCGCCATGGCCCAGGCACTGGAGGCCCTGTGGCCGCAGGACGCGCCCCTGTCGGGCCTGGTGGTCACCCGCTACGGGCATGTGCCGCCCCGGCCTGCGGGCGTGCCGCAGCGCATCGAGGTGGTCGAGGCCGCGCACCCCGTGCCCGATGCGGCGGGGCTGGCCGCGGCGCAGCGCATTCTCGATCTGACCCAGGGGCTGACGGAGCACGACCTGGTGCTGTGCCTGATCTCGGGCGGGGGCTCGTCCCTGCTGACCTTGCCCTGCGACGGGGTGACGCTGGAAGACAAGCAGCGCATCAACCGCGCCCTGCTCGACAGCGGCGCSCACATTGGCGAGATGAACTGCGTGCGCAAGCACCTCTCGCGCATCAAGGGCGGSCGYCTGGCGGCGGCCTGYGCGCCRGCGCGCGTGGTCACGCTCACCATCAGCGACGTGCCSGGCGACGACCCGTCGGTGATTGCCAGTGGCCCCACCGTGCCAGATGCGACCACCTGCGCCGATGCGCTGGCCATYCTSGMSCGCTAYGGCATCGAGGTGCCCCCGGCCATCCGCACTGCGCTGGAGGCTGGCCGCCTGGAGACGCCCAAACCTGGCGACGACCGTTTTGCCGGGCATGCGGTGCACCTGATCGCCACGCCGCAGCAGGCACTGGAAGCCGCGGCCGCGCTGGCCCGTTCGGCGGGGCTGCCTGCGCATGTGCTGTCGGACGAGATGGAGGGCGAGTCGCGTGAGGTGGGCAAGGTGCATGCGGCGCTGGCCCGCGCGGTGGCGCGGCGCGGCCAGCCGTTTGCGGCGCCGTGTGTGATCCTGTCGGGGGGGGAGACCACCGTCACCGTGCGTCCGCGTGCACCCGGTGTGCCTCGGGGGCGGGGCGGGCGTGCGGGCGAGTTTTGCCTGGGCCTGGCGCAGGCGCTGCAGGGCGAGCCCGCCGTGTGGGCGCTGGCGGCCGACACCGACGGCATCGACGGCAGCGAAGACAACGCGGGGGCCTTTGTGTGCCCCGACACGCTGGCGCGCGCAGGCGCTGCAGGCCTGCGCATCGACGACCACCTGGCGCGCAACGACGCCTGGGGATTTTTTGYGGGGCTGGACGACCTGCTGGTCACCGGCCCTACGCACACCAACGTGAATGATTTCCGAGTGCTACTGGTTTTGTAGCATTTCAGGCATATTGCACTGGCGCTTGGGGCCGCTGGGGCTTGAAGAAGGCCCCAGACGCCCTGTGCAGGCCTCAGAACCGGTGGCGGATGCCCACGCCGAAGCTGTTGCCCTTGGTCTGGTTGGTGATGCGGTCGTTCATGGCCATCACGTACACATCGGTGCGCTTGGACAGGAAGTAGTCATACCCCACGGTGAAGGTCTTGCGCGAGATGTCGGTGGCCGTCATCTTGGTCTGCGCCCACGATGCCAGCACCTTACCGGTGGCGCCTGCGGGCACCGACACGCCCAGCTGCGTCGTCTTGGCCTTGTTGGTGGTGTTGTCGGCCTTGGCCTGGCCGTAGCTGGCAAAGGCCTTCACGATCGCAAAGTCATACGCGCCGCCCAGCATCCAGTCGGTCTTGGTGGTGCCCAGGTAGGTGCTGGGCACGGCGGGGTTGCTCATCTGGTCGCGCTCGTAAAAGCCGGTGAGGGTGATGGGGCCGTTGAAGTACAGCGCGTTGATGCCCACGTTCTTCTTGCTGCTGTCGCCTGCGACCTCGCCAAACTGGTAGTGCAGGTTGGCGGTCAGGCCGCCCAGGTTGGGCGTGCTGTAGATGATTTCGTTGGACCAGCCGGTGTCGGATGGCGTGGTCGAACCCCAGCCCGTGCCGTTGAACAGAGGCACGTTCATGTGCAGGATCAGCGGTGCAAAGGTGAACGAGTCGCCCAGCGGGTTCGACAGGATGGACGGCAGGAAGTTGGGGGCCAGGCCGCGCCCCACGGTCACGGTGCCCCAGCTGTCGCTCAGGCCCACGTTGGCATCGCGCGAGAAGAACGTGTCGTTGGCAAATCGACCCTGGATGCCGCTGTCCACCTTGATGAACGAGGTGAGCGCAAAGTTGGCCTTGAGCCCGCCGCCCAGGTCTTCGGTGCCCTTGAATCCGAACCACGACGTGGTCATGCCGCCGCTGCTGACCACCTTGCTGCTGCCGGCGTCACCGGCGTTTTTCATGGAGCCCACAAACACATCGGTCAAGCCCATCAGCTGGACGGAGCTCTGGGCCTGGGCGCCGGTGGAGCACAGCAGGGCGCCACCGAGCGATAGAGACAGTGCAATCAGGTTTTTTTTCATGGAGTGATTCCTGGGGAAGAAAGCGCCGGAGGTCCGGCGGGTGCAAGGGGAGACGCGGCCCCTGTTGCACCGTGGTGCAGGGCGAGGCCCGCCGTTGGGGCATCGCAAGTTCCATGCCCTGGTGCAACACCTGTTTACATACTTTTTGGTCGGGTCAGGGCGCACCCATGCACGTTGCTGGCGCAGTTTTCGTGTGTTTTGGCGCAAACCTGGGGCGTGCCGGGCGGGCGACATGGTGCGGCTTTGATGTGGCTCAATGCCACGGGCGCAGCCGCACGGCACAGTGGCTTCCATGCTGCCATCTACCCTTTTTTCTCTGCCCGCTGACACCGAGGTGATCGCCCCCGGCGAAGTGCTGCGCAGGCGCAATGAGGTGCTGACGACGGTGCTGCACCTCGAAAACGGCCGTGTGCTGCGCGGTGTGCTGGACGACGGTTTCCTGCGCCACCAGCTCGGTGCCGTCGAGGGGCCGTTCTGGCTCGACGCCGCGTCGGCCCTGATGGGCCTGCCGCTACCGGTGGACATGGTGGCCGACACGCGCGTGCATGTGCGGCGCATCCCCATCGAAGAGTTTCGCCGCAGCCTGGCCGCCATGCCTGCGGGCGCGCGCGGGCTGCTGCTGGACATGGCGCAGGGCTACCGGCAGCAGTCCGAGCTGGCCGTGAGCCGCCTGGCACAGGACGCCGAATCGCGCTGCGCGCAGTGGCTGCTGAACCACGCCCAGCCCGACCACAGCGGTGCCATGCAGGTCACCCTGCACCAGCGCAAACGCCTGATTGCGGCGCAGCTGGGCATTGCGCCCGAAACCTTCTCGCGCGTGCTGCGCCACCTGCGCGAGCTGGGCCTGATCCACGGCACCGGCAATGTGCTGGCGCTACCCCAACCACGGGCATTGCAGTCGATGGCGGGCTGCTGACACAGCGTTCTTGACACCGCGCTCTTGACGCCCTGCAGCGACTGTCGCGTTGCGCCTGCCGGCAGCCACGGACTGCCCTTGCGTTGCATTTGCTGACAAGCCCCGCACCCCGGGGTAATGCGCCTTGGGTGGTGGCACGTTCTGCCTGGCAGTGGGAGCTGGCACCACGCTRCAGGGCCCTTGCCGCAGTCCGCTTTCATCCCTCCACACACCCTTCCCGTTCCCTTCCCGCACCCCGACGGGCTCAGGGTTTTTCCTTGGCTTTACCCAAGGGTTCCACCCAAGCCCCTGGGCACAGGCCCTGCGTATATTTGTTGGGACATGTCTGCCATGACCCGTCCCCATGCCGAACTTTGAGTGTGCCCATCAGCCTGCAGGGGGGAAGCGTCCATGACGCCGCCGCCCGGCCCCAAGGCAGCCCCGGACCTTGATCCGGGCTGGCTGGTGCCCGGCGCCCTGGTGCTGCGGCTGATGCTGGTGGCGGCGCTGGCGGTGGCGCTGTCGGGGGCGGTGGCCGCCTGGCTGGTGACACGGGCCTCCGGGCAGGAGGCCATGCGCCGGGTGGTGAGCCAGCAGACCGACGAGGTCGAGGTGGTGGCCCGGTTGCTGGCCAGCAAGATCGAACAAAGCCAGAAGGTGCTGCGCACCGTGGCCGCAGGCATCACACCGGCGATGCTGGAGTCACCCTCGTCGCTGGAATGGCTGCTGCAGCAGGGCCTGCCTGCGGTGCAGTTCTTCGACACCATGCAGGTCGCCCGCGACAACGGCGAACTGCGCCTGAATTTGCGCGCCGGTCAGATCGAAAAGGCCGCGGACCTGGACCCCACTGAACGGGATGCCCTGCGCCGCACCCTGGTGGATGGCAAGCCCCTGGTGTCCGAGCTGATCGCCGGCCGCCGGGGCGAGGCGCGGGTCATGTTCACCATGCCGTTGCACCGCGAAGACGGCACGGTGGTGGGCGTGGTGGCAGGGGCGTTGCGCCTGCAATCCCAAAGCCTGCTGCCACCGTCGATGACGCTGCCCGCGCGCGATGACTCGCAGCTCATCGTCTTCACCCGCGACGGCACCATCCTGTCGCACTCCGACCCCACCCGCGTGCTGGGCCAGGTGCGTGACGAAGTGGGCCTGGCCCCGGTGTACACGCGCTGGCAAAGCCAGGCACAGCCGGTGGTGGGGCGGGGCATGACCCATGTGCAGTCCGACCACATCGTGAGCATGGCGGGCATGCCGCTGCCGCAATGGATCGTGGCGCGCGTGAGCCAGTCGCAGGCGCTGCTGGCACCGCTGCGCGGCGCCCAGCGCGAAGCCTGGTGGCTGGCGTTGGCCAGCATGGTGCTGTGCATGCTGCTGGCGGTGGCGCTGATGGGCTGGATGGCCCAGCCGCTGGCGCAGCTGACCTTCAAGGCGCGCCAGTTGCTCAGGACCAGCGCGCGCCAGCAGCCTGCGCAAGATGTGCATTGGCCCCGCGCGGGCGGCGAGGTGGGCGAACTGGTGCGGGTGTTCCAGGGCCTGGTGCAGCAGGGCAGCCTGCAGCAGTCGCGCAAGGACACGGTGGTCGGCCAGTTCCAGGCCGTGCTGGACAGCGCCCCGGTGGGCATCGTCATCACCCGCCACGGCATGCTGGAGGTGGTGAGCCACCAGGCCTGTGTGATGCTGGGCTACAGCGCGCAGGAGCTGCAGGGCCGCCCCGCGCGCATCCTGTACGCCAGCGACGCCGACTATGCCCAGGTGGGAGACCGTGTGCGCGCCGAGGTGGCGGCGCATGGCGCGTTCGACGGCGATGTCTGCTTTTTGCGCAAGGACGGAACCCCCGTGTGGGCCCGCGTGCAGGGCCAGGGCGTGCGCCCCGAGGAGGTGCACGGTGGCACCGTGTGGATTCTGGAAGACATCACCGCCGCGCGCGAGGCCCAGGTGCAGCAGTCCTGGGGCCGCGCGCACGATGCGCTGACGCAGCTGTACAACCGCGCCGCGTTCGACGAGCGCCTGGGCCAGCTGATGGCGGAGCGGTCGGCCCGCCAGCGCGCTGTGGTGCCCGCCGCCGATGAGGAGGGCGGTGAGACCCAGGGCGACGGGGTGGTGCTGTTCCTCGACCTGGACCATTTCACCGTGGTCAACGACATTGCGGGCCATGACGCGGGCGACGATGTGCTGCGCCACGTGGCCCGGCTGCTGGCGTCCCATGTGCGCCAGATCGGCTGGGCGGCGCGCCTGGGGGGGGACGAGTTTGCGGTGGTGCTGCCCGGCTGCGCTCTGGCACGCGGCCAGGCCGTGGCCGAGCAGTTGCGTGCGGCGGTGCGTGCGTGGGAGCCGTCGTACCAGGGGCGCAGTTTTACGCTGGGGGTGAGCATTGGGCTGGTGGTGCTGGACGCCAGCTTGCAGGATGTGCCGTCGGTGTTGTATGCGGCGGACATGGCTTGTTATGACGCCAAGCGGGCGGGGCGCAACCGGGTGGAGACGCGGCATGCGAGGGATGCGTCGGTGACTTCTTCGGTGCGGATGGCTTTGGGGCCTGTTTGAGGGATTTTGGGCTGGATGCGCTAGTGGAATATGCGGTGGTAGCTATTGATTTTGTAGTGTCTGGTCGTTGCGCTGATTGGGTGGTGTGCCTTTGTTGAGGGCGGAGGCCGGGARTCGCCCCGGCGGGCGAGGTACTTTTCTTTGCTTCGCCAAAGAAAAGTACCCAAAAGAAAGGCGACCCCCAGTCTGCGGCCCCCACACGATGCGTGGGGGCAAACCTGCGGCGGGGCGGTTGTGGGG
>NZ_JBGFFF010000025.1:0-40383 GCF_056175785.1 Acidovorax sp. LjRoot204 | reverse complement strand
GCCCTGGGTGAAGGACGTGGCGCTGCGCACGCGGGCGCGCCTACAGGCCCAGCGCGCACAGGGCTGAGCGCGCCCGGTGCGCCGCACCTGCGGGCGGCGTGGGCGGCTTGGGTGGTGTGGGCGGTTGACATCCTGTCCAGTGCACAGGGTGTGGGGGGTGGACAACGTCGCGAGGGACAGGTCCTGATCGGGCGGTAACAATTCGTGCACTTTCACACGGACCCACCCCATCCCCAGAGCCATGTCGCAAAACACCCATACCCTGCACCTCTTCTTCGAAGATCCGATCAAGCTCAAGATGGGCCAGTTGGTCTACCAGTACCTTGCCACGGGCAACACCGAGCAGGCACGGCGCTGGGCCGACAAGCTCGGCGGCGCCGATCTCGATGCGCTGTGGGATGCCCAATGGTTCAACCAGGAGGCGGTCGCCGAACCCGGTCACCTCACGCTGCGGTTCGACACCGGCACGCACGACGACCTGCCGCTGCGCGCGTTGGAGACCCTGTTTGCCCACGGCCTGCGGGCTTCGGTGCTGGAGGTGTTCTACGACCAGGTCGGTGAAACCGAACGCATGCACTTTGACCGGGGCCAGTGGGTGTCCCGCCGGGTGTTCATGGACGCCAACCCGCAGTGGCGCGCTGTGGTGGAGCCCGCGCAGCAGGACGGCGAAGGGCAGGACGGGGAGGCCGAAGACCGCTACGCCTGTTCCAAAGACCCGGCCAAGCCGCTGGCCGTGGCCAAGCTGCGCCAGCAGGAAGAAAAGCGCAAGCTCGAGGCCCAGGAGGCGGCCGAAGCGTTTGTCGAGATGGCGAAGGCGATGGGCAAAGGCGGCAAGTCGCCCGTGCAGGGCCTGATGGCCGTGCTGCTGTTGCGCGCCGGGCTCAAGGGGCTGGTGCACGCAGTGGTCTTCACGGTGGTCACCGTGCTGCTGTTCAAGGGCTTCTGGCTGTGGATGTGCCTGGGGCTGGTGCTGGCCGTGGCRCTGCCGCTGTACTACATGGCCACCGAACACAAGGCGCTGCGCGGGGACGACGGAGACGATGACGCCGCCCCGCCTGGCGACGATGGCCCCGCCACGGTGGTGGCAGCGCAGTAAAAGCATCTCAGGAGAACAACAACATGCTGACGCAAATTGAATGGTGGGGTGGGGTGATCTTTGTGCTGGGGGCGCTGACCTACCGCATGGTCATGGGGGCGCTGGAAAGGCCGACGGACGGCATTCCCTGGTATCGGCTCATGATGCACGTGTTCTTTCTGGCCCCGGCCGCTCTGCTGGCGGGCTACTTCTACCCGCTCACGCAGCCCGCGCTGCAATACGGCTACCTGGCGCTGCTGGCCGTCTCGCTGCTGGTGGTGGCCGTGATGCTGGTGCAGGAGATGACCGGCGATTCGGGCGAGGGCCAAGAAGAGGGGCGCAGCAAGGAGCCCTTGAAGGAGGGCGCGACAGCCGAGGCTGAAGAGTACGAGGAGCCCGGCTGGCTGATGTCGGTGGTCGGCGCCATTGTGCTGTACAGCCCGGTACTCACGGCCTGTGGCCTCGCCAGCTACAAGGCCTGGCCCATGGTGCAGCGCCTGGCGTAGTGCATCCGCAGTGCGCAGTGGGATGGCGGTGGTCTGGCAAGGCTGACAATGCCTGCCCACCATCCCCATGTTTTTCGCAGCCCTTGGTTTTGGCTCGGTGTACCCGCCTTCGTTAGTCCACAACTCCATGTCCCCCGATTCCTTTGCCGATCTTCTGTCGGTCTACATGCGCCGCATCCGCGCCAGCGCCTCCGGCGTGGCCACCGAAATTGGCCTGAGCCGTGAGGCCGTCAACAACTGGCGCAACGGCATCTCGGTGCCCAACCCGCGCTCGCGCGACAAGCTGGTGGCCTGCACCCGGTACCTGCGCCTGACGGAGAGTGAGGCCAACCGCCTGCTCAGCGCCGCAGGGTTTGCGCCAGAATTTCCCCTGCAGGCCGAATCCACCGGTGCGCAGCCGTTTGCCGCGTTCCAGGACAAGGTGTTTGCGCAACTGGCCCAGGCGGTGCCATACCCCATCTCGCTGCTGTTGTCGCCCGCGCACTGGGGGCAGCCGCCGTTCCGGCACGAGCTGCTGCAGCGCGCCCGCGCGCAATACGGCGAAGGCTCGGTGCTGCACATCCAGCCGCCCTACAGCGTGAGCACGGTGCCTGCCGAATACTTCGCGGCCATCGGCCGCCAATGCGGGCTGGGCGATGTGGCGTCGGACTACGAGTTTGAATCCGCGCTGGAGCGCCGCCTGCTGGCGGGCGAGCGCATCTTCTGCCTGGTCAGCCGATTCGAGCAGGGCACGCCCGCGCTGCGCGAAACCCTGGCGGGCATTTTGCGCAGCCTGAGCGAAATGCACAGCGGCCGCCTGCACCTGCTGCTGTGCGGAGGGCAGGCGCTGGCCGACCTCAAGTACCGCAGTGGCGACCTGTCGCTGCTCAACATCGCCCAGGTCCACCACTGGCCCGACCCGTCGCTTGCCGACCTGCTGCAACTGGCCCGCCACCGCTGGCCCGAGCAGCCCTGGTCCGAGCCGGTGGTGGCTGCACTGCAGGCCCTGAGCGGCGGCCATCCCGCGTTGTTTGAAGAAGGCCTGCAATGGCTGGTGGACCACCCCGGCGCGGGTGCCAGCCTGCACGAAGGCCAGCCCGCCTTCAGCGCCTTGCGCACCCACCTGGCCAGCAGCCCGCGCCTGTGGCAAACGTTTCTGCCGCTGGCGCAGGTGCCAGCCAGCCGGGCGCGCCTGCAGCAGTTGCTGGGCGCGGACGACCTCGGCCGCGCACGGCCCTACCTGCAGGACGACGACCTGCGCAGCCTGTTCTGGGGCAACCTCATACTTGCGCGCGGCGTGGGGGACGCAGCGCGGCTGCACTGGCGCAGCCCCACGGTGCGCGAGGCCGGCTGGATGGTGCTGGATTCATGCTCGGCCGACTGACGCCCTGGCTGTCCCGGCCCGTGGTGCGCGCCGTGGTCATTGCGCTGGTCACGCTGTTTGTGGCCAGCGCCGTGTTCACGCCCCAGCACAACCCGGCCACGCGGGGCAGGTTCATGGCGGCGATGAATGTGGGGCCGCTGTGGGGCGAGCTTGTGCAGTGGCGTGTGGCGATGGTCAACGCCCGCAACGAGCTGGATGCCTGGCCCACGGACATTCAGAAGTACGCGCCGCCCATTGCCAACCCGCAGCTGCGCGTTACTTCCCCGCGCCCCAATGTGCTGCAGGCCGACATTGCCCACAACCCCGAATTTGGCAAGCTGGCGGGCACGCAGGTGGTGGTGGAGCTGCAGCCCGGCACCCACACCTGGACCTGCCGCCCCGGCAACCCGCCCATCCCGCAGGGCTACCTGCCCATCAACTGCCAGCAAGGCAGCACCGACGATTTCGAGCCCGCCAAGCCGGTGCCGGACGCCGACCCCTTCGGCTGGATGCGCTCGCTGATTGCATGGTGCGCAGTGATCTTTGGGGTGGGGGCCGTGCTGTGGGTGGTGCGCCACCCGCTCATCGGTGCGGGCCAGCTGCGCCCTGCGCGCCTGCGCCGCACGCCGCTGGCGCGACTGCCGCACATCGACCGGCTGCTGCGCTGGCTGCGGCGGCTGGAACCCACGCTGCAGGCCGCCGACATTCGCCTGGTGGACTGGCGCCGCGCGGTGGCCTGCGCCCAGGCCACGGGCAGCGAGCGCGCCCCGGCCCTGGCCCGCGCGCTGGCCGAACGCGTGTCCGCCCGCTGCCAGCCCAGCACCGACTGGGCGCTGCCCGGTGCGGTGTTTGAGTGGTCGTTCCCGCCCGACCTGCCCGTGTCGCTGGACCGTTGCCTGGTCTTTGTGCCCACGCACGGCATCGACGAAGCCACCGTGCTGCGCCAGCTGCGCGCCGTGCAGACCGGCAGCGATGTGCTGTTGATCCTGAGCGAGCACAGCGTGGACACCCCCTGGCCGCTGCTGCACGCCCACGCACAAGACCGCGCCAACCTGCATGTGATGGCCGACAGCGCCAGCCAGACCGAATGGCTGATTGGTGGCGACGCCCTGCAAGTGCTGCTGCGCCTGCTGGCCGCGCAGCTGCGCATCACCCGCATCTCGCCCTACCAGACACGCGGCGGTGTCACGCGCGAAGGCGCCTTCTTCGGCCGTGCGCAACTGCTGGCCCGCGTCATCAACCGCGAGCCCGCCAACTACCTGGTGGTGGGTGGGCGCCAGCTGGGCAAAAGCAGCCTGCTCAAGGCCGTGCAGCGCCGCATGGCGGGCCACCCGCACACTGTGTGCCACTACGTCTCGCTGCGCGACCACCGCCTGGCGCCACGCATGGCGTTGCAGTTTGGCCTGCCCGCCGACACACCGCTCGAAGCCATCGTGGACCACCTGCAGGCGCAGTACCAGGGCAAGCGCCTGGTGCTGCTCATCGACGAGGCCGACCTGTTCTTCCGTGACGAATCGGCCAACGGCTACGTGCAGCTGTCCACCCTGCGCGCGCTCAGCGAAGAGGGCCGCTGCTGGTTCATGCTCGCGGGCTTCTGGGATTTGTACGCCACCGCCGTGCTGGACTATCAGAGCCCGCTGCGCAACTTTGGCGAGGTGCTGACCATCGGCGGCCTGGAGCGCGATGCCTGCCGCGAACTGGCCACCGAGCCACTGCGCAAGCTGCGGCTGGGTTTTGACAACGAGCACCTGGTGAACCGCCTGGTAGACGCCAGCGGCCAGCGCGCCAACCTGGTCGCCATCCTGTGCCAGGAATGCCTGGAGGCGCTGGCGCCCGGCGAACGCGTGATCGAAAAGCGCCATCTCGACCAGGCCCTGGCCTCGCAGGCCGTGCAGGACGCACTGGCCGGCTGGGGCCGCCTGAGCCACGACGAAGCCGCCTGCCGCCTCGACCGCATCGTGGTCTACCACACGGCCCAGGCGGGCCAGTCCAGCCTGGTCACCCTGGCCCAGCTGCTGCAAAGCCACGGCATCGCGGGCGACGCGCAGGCCCTGCGCCAGTCACTGGCACGCCTGCAGCTGGCCTATGTGCTGCGCAAACACGAGGGCGGTGAATACCGCTTTGCCATCCCGCTGCTCCAGGACCAGTTTGAACCGGCGGAGGTGGAACTGCTGCTGCACCAGGAGCTGGCGGTGCTGGCGCGCGACCGTGATCCGGATTGAGCAGCGCATGGAGTGCTGCGGCGCCATCGCTGCAAAATTTTGAGCCGAATGGCCGCTAGGCGCTTATTCAATATGCCCTGGAAGCTATTGAATAGATAGCAGATGGCAGGCCGCCTCAAGGCCGCTGCGCCATCACCAGCGCATACAGCGCCTGCGCCGCCACCGACAGGCTCTCGTCCCGCCGCCGCACCAGATAGATCTGTCGCGTCAGCCCCGGCAGCGACAGCGGCCGTGTGACCAGCCCCGGCTGGTCAAAGTGGAASAGCGTGAGTKCCGGCACCACGCTGATGCCCAGCCCCGCGCGCACCATGCCCATCACGGTGGCGAGCTGCTCCACCTCCATCAGCGTGTGCATGGCTTGCGGGTGCAGGGCGGCCTCCAGGTACTGGCGCACGCTGCTGGTGCGCGCGAGGTGGATGAAGGGCCAGGCGGCCAGGTCCTGCGCAGTGATGGCCTTGCGCCTGCGCGCCAGCGGGTGGTCGGCCGGGCACACCAGGTAGAAGTTGTCGCTGCAAAACGGCTCGGCCTGCAGCGCGGGCGTGTCGGCGCGGATGGCGGCCAGTGCAAAGTCGGCATGGCCGCTGGCCACGCGGTCGATGCAGGGCTCGGACAGCACATCGGCAATGTCGATCTCGATGCCCGGGTGCGCCGTGCGGTACTGCGCGAGCACACCGGGCAGCCAGCCCGCCGCCAGTGACGGCAGCAGCGCCACGGCCACACGCCCGCGCTGCAGTGTGGCGGCGCTGCGCACGGCGGCCAGGGCGCTGGTGATTTCGGCGCGGATGCGGCGGGCCGACTCCAGAAAGTTCTGTCCCTCGGGCGTGAGGTCCACATGCCGCGTGCTGCGGTCGAACAGCCGCAGGCCCAGGTCGTCCTCCAGCGCGCGGATGAGGGCGCTGAACGCGGGCTGCGACAAATGGCACAACGTGGCGGCGCGCGTGAAGCTGCGCTGCTCGGCCAGCGCGAGGAAGGCATCGAGCTGGCGACTGGAGAGGTGGGGGGCGCTCATGCGGGGTGGGTGTGATTCATCTGATTTTCAGATGGATTCATCGTAACAATCGATTTCACAGAATACAGCCATGTTCCTACATTCACGGTCAGGAGACAACGGATTCATGCCGAACGACCAAAAAACCAACCTGCTGGTGGGCTGCGCCGCCGGCTTCTCGGGCGACCGCACCGACGCGGCCCTGCCCGTGGTGCAGGCGCTCATCGCCAGCGGTCAGCCTGCGGTGCTCATCTTCGAGACGCTGGCCGAGCGCACGCTGGCGCTGGCCCAGCTGGCGCGCCGCACTGACCCCGATGCAGGTTATGAACCCCTGCTGGTGGACCTGCTGCGCCCCGTGCTGGCGCAGTGCCTGGCGCACCGCGTGCGCATCGTCAGCAACTTTGGCGCGGCCAACCCGCACGGTGCCGCGCGTCGCATCCACGCGCTGGCGGCCGAGCTGGGCCTGGCCCGCCCGCGCATTGCCGTGCTGCAGGGCGACGACCTGAGCGGCCCCGAACACCGCGCGCTGCTGCAGGGGGCACTGGGCGCAGCGATGCCCACCGAGCCCATCGTCAGCGCCAACGCCTACATCGGCGCGCAGGCCATTGCCGATGCGCTGCGCGCAGGCGCCGACATCGTGGTCTGCGGCCGTGTGGCCGACCCGTCGCTGGTGCTGGGCCCCGCGCTGGCGCACTACGGATGGGCATTGGACGACTGGGACCGGCTGGCGCGCGCCACCATGGCCGGGCATCTGCTGGAATGCGGCGCGCAGGTTACAGGCGGCTACTTTGCCGACCCTGGCTATAAGGAGGTGGCGGGCCTGGCGCACCTGGGCTACCCCATTGCCGAGATCGACGCCGACGGCCACTGCACCATCACCAAGCCCCCGGGCACGGGCGGCTGCATCACCGACCGCACGGTGAAGGAACAGCTGCTGTACGAGCTGCACGACCCGGCGGCGTACCTCACGCCCGATGTGGTGGCCGACATCACCACCGCCCGCGTGACCACGGTGGGCGCTGACGCGGTGCGGCTGGAGGGCGTGCAGGGCCATGCGCGGCCCGCCACGCTCAAGGTCAACGTGTGTTTTGAATCGGGCTGGTTTGCCGAGGGCGAAATCTCCTACGCCGGCCCGCGCGCCGAAGCCCGTGCGCGCCTGGCGGGCGAGGTGCTGCGCGAGCGCTTGCAGGGCCTGGGCCCGCTGCGCATCGACCTGATCGGCGTGACCAGCATCTTTGGCGACGACACCAGCCGCTGGCTGGACGACCCCGCAGCGGGCGATGCCCACAATGACACCCGCGATGTGCGCCTGCGCGTGGCCCTGCAACACCGCGACCACGCCATCGCCCAGCGCCTGGTGCGCGAGGTGACCGCGCTCTACACCTGCGGCCCCGCAGGCGGTGGTGGCGTGCGCACGGCGATGCGGCCGCGCCTGGGTACCGTCTCGTGCCTGGTGCCGCGCGAGGCCGTGTCCGTTTACTTCGAGATGGTGGATTGAGGACTCAAGCCATGACCACTACAAACCTTACCGTCACTGTTCCCTTGTATCGCCTGGCCCACAGCCGCACCGGCGACAAAGGCAACCGCTCCAACATCAGCGTCATCGCCTGGCACCCCGCGCTGTGGGATGTGCTGGTCGATCAGGTCACCGAGGCCGCGGTGGCGCAGCAGTTTGCGCAGCGCCGCCCGCGCCAGGTCACACGCTACCTGCTGCCCCAGCTGCAGGCCATGAACCTCGTGCTGGACGATGTGCTCGACGGTGGCGTGAACGACTCGCTCAACCTCGACAGCCACGGCAAGGCACTGAGCTACCTGCTGCTCGATATGCCCATCACCGTGCCCGCGCACCTGTCGCCGCACTTTGGCGGTCCCACGGCCTAGACCTCCCGTTTCGCTTTTTCATTCATACCAACACCAGGAGACAACATGACCCATTCATCCCCCCGCCGCGCTCTGCTCGCCACTGCCGCCGCACTGGCGCTGGGCGCATTGCACGCCCCCGCTGCGCTCGCCCAGGCGACCGGTGCCTACCCGGCCAAGGCCATCACCTTTGTCGTGCCCTTTGCCGCAGGCAGCGCCACCGACCAGCTGGCGCGCGCGCTGGGCCAGTCCATCACCAACGACACCAAGCAGCCCGTGGTCATCGACAACAAGGCGGGTGCCAGCGGCATGATCGCCGCGTCGGCCGTGGCCAAGGCTGCGGCCGATGGCTACAGCGTGCTCATCACCACCAACACCACACACGCCGCCAACGAGCACCTGTACAAAAAGCTCTCGTACGACCCGGTGAAGGACTTCGCCCCCGTCACCGGCCTGGGCAAAGGGGGGCAGGTGCTGGTGGTCAACGCCAGCGCACCCTACAAAAACGTGGGCGAGCTGCTGGCCTTTGCCAAGAAGAACCCCGGCAAGCTCAGCTTTGGCAGCGGCAGCTCATCGAGCCGCATGGCGGGCGAAATGCTCAAGCAGCTGGCGGCCGTGGACATCCTGCACGTGCCCTACAAGAGCAACCCGCTGGCCATCACCGACCTGCTGGGTGGGCAGATCGATTTGATGATCACCGACACCTCCACCGGCGTGCCACAGGTCAAGGCGGGCAAGCTGCGTGCGCTGGGCTATTCCACGCAAAAGCGCAGCACCCAGCTGCCCGACGTGCCCACCATCGACGAAGCCGGTGTGAAGGGCTACGACATGGGCTACTGGTTTGCGGCCTACGTGCCAGCGGGCACGCCCGCGCCGGTGGTGGCGCGCTTGAACGAGCTGCTGACTGCCGCCACCAAGAGCGCCGCGGCCAAGAGCTTCTTTGACAACGCGGGCTCCGAAGCCTGGACCACCACGCCCGATGAACTCGCCAAGTTCCAGGCCACCGAAACCCAGAAGTGGGGCAAGGTGATCAAGGCCGCAGGTATCGAGGCCGAATAAGCCACCGGCCCATCCGCCGGGCCGTCTCAACCCCTTTCGCGCTTCTCGCAGCCTGCCTTTGCTGGCAGGTCTGGGCGAAGCCTTGCCCGCGCGCAGCGCAACAGACGCTGCCGTTTTTGTTCCAGAGCCGTTCCAGCGGCCCGCACCCACATCCATCCAAGGAGACAGACACCATGAAACCTCTTCGTGCATTCGGAAAACTCGCGCTCACGGCCGCCGCTGCAGCCGCCATCACGGCCTGCGGGGGCTCCAGCAACGATGCGCCCAAGGGCCCCGCGCTCAAGCTGGCCATCACCGCCACCGAGGCCTTCCCAGGCACCTATGGCGACGTGGGCGAATACGAGCGCGTGACCGGCACCATCAGCGGCGAGGTGGACCCCAAGGACCCCAAGAACGCCGTCATCCAGGATCTGGCCCTGGCGCCCACCAACGGCAACGGTATGGTCGAATACCAGGCCGACTTCGTCATGCTCAAGCCCAAGAACATGGCCAAGGCCAGCGGCGTGCTGCGTTACGACGCACCCAATCGCGGCAACATCCTCACCATGCTCAACCCCACGGCCACGCCCAGCGATGCGGTGTACCTGGAGCGCGGCTATGTGATGCTGTATTCGGCCTGGCAGGGCGATGTGCCCAAGAGCACCGCTGCGCGCCTGACGGTGACGGTGCCCGTGGCCAAGAACAAGGACGGCAGCAGCATCACCGGCCCCTACCGCGCCGAGCTGGTGCCCACCGCCGCCAGCCCCTCAATGACGCTGCCCGGCGGCGTGTTCAACGGCACCATGATTCCGTACGAACCCGCCAGCCTGGACAACACGCAGCCCGGCTATTCACTCACCCGCCGTGCCAACGAGACGGATGCGCGCGTGCCTGTGCCCGCCAGCGACTGGAAGTTCGCCACCTGCGACACGGGCACCAACGCCTTCCCCGGCACGCCCAGCCCCACCAGCGTGTGCCTGAAGGGCGGGTTTGACCCAGCCTATCTGTACGAGCTGGTCTATGTTGCCAAAGACCCCAAGGTGATGGGTGTGGGCCTGGCTGCGCTGCGCGACACCGTCAGCTTCTTTCGCAGCAAGGCGGCCGATTCCAGCGGCACCCCCAACCCCCTCGCAGGCCGCATCACGCACACGCTGGGGCAGGGAACCTCGCAGTCAGGCAACGCCATGAAGACCTTCCTGCACCTGGGCTTCAACCAGGCGCTGGATGGCGGCAAGGTGTTTGACGGCATGTATGCCCACGTGGCGGCGCGCCAAACCAACATCAACACCCGCTTTGCCGTGCCCGGCGGCGGTGGTGGCCTGCGCACCGACCACACCGCCTTCGGCCAGACGGCACCGCGCGGGCTGGACAAGGACTACCAGGACGACATCAGCGGCCGCCAGGGCGGCGTGATGAAGCGCTGCGCTGCCACCAACACCTGCCCCAAGTTCTTCCTGGGCCTGTCGGGCACGGAGTTCTGGCAGCTGCAGGGCTCGCCCGTGCTGACCGACGCCAATGGCACCAAGGACCTGGCGCAGCCCGACAACGCCCGCATCTACTACTACTCCAGCACCCAGCACGGCGGGGCAGGGGGCACGGCCAGCATTGCCTATGCACCCACGCGCGCCACGTACCCCACGGGCACGGTGGTGCAGTTCAACGACACCTTCCGCGCGCTGTTCCTGAACCTCGAAGACTGGGTGGTGCGCGGCACGTTGCCGCCCGCCAGCCAGGTGCCCAAGCTGGCCGACGGCACGCTGGTGCGGCCCGACGCGCTGGCCTTCCCGGCCATGAAGGGGCTGACCTGGGCGGTGGGCGGCGTGCAGACACCCATCCCGGACTTCAGCTACCGCGGCCTGTACAACAACTTCCCGCTTTTTGACTTTGGCCCGCAGTACATCCCGCAGGACGAGGCCGGCATTGCCACCGTGCTGCCTCCGCGCAACCTGGGCCGCGACTACGCCATCCTGGTGCCGCAGGTCGATGCATCCACGGGCCTCACCCGCGCAGGCATCCGAAGCGTGGAGGCGCGTGCGCCGCTGGGCACCAGCATCGAGTTCAACTACGTGGCCACGCCCGGCATCACCGACCTGGCCAACCTCACGGGCAGCTTTATCCCCTTCCACAAGACGCGTGCAGCGCGGTTGGCAGCGGGCGATGCACGGCCGTCGCTGGAGGAGCTGTATGGCACGCAGGATGGGTATGTGGCTGCGGTGACGCAGGCCGCGAACGACCTGGTGGCCCAGCGCCTGCTGCTGCAGCGCGATGCGGACCTGCAGATTGCGCGCGCCAAGGCCACTGCCGTGCTGCCCTGAGGTGAAGTGACTGCACGCACGGCCCCGTGCCGTGCTGTCCCCTGCAGGCCCCCAAACCCTCTCGCAAGAGGGTTGGGGGCATTTTTTTAGCCAAAGTGGCCGGATGCGCTAGAGGAATATGCCTGAGCAGCTATCAAAAGCGTAGCGTTTTCTGGCCGTTCTGCCACCCTCACCACGGCACCCCCGCAAACCGGGCCACCAAAAAATCCAGCAACGCCCGCACCGCAGGCGACAAGTGACGGCGCGACGGGTACAGCGCATAGATCGTCATCACCGGCAAGTCCCAGCCCGGCAACACAGCCTGCAGCTCGCCGCTGTGCAGGTAGGGGTTGACCAGATACGTCGGCTGCATCGCAATGCCACCGCCCGCCATCGCGGCGCGCATCAGCGTGGTGGCCTCGTTGGCGCTGAAATGGCCGCTCACGCCCACACGCTCCACCACCTCGCCGCGCGTCAGCTGCCACACGCTTTTGCCAAAGTTGGCGTAGCTCAGGCACCGGTGCTGCGCCAGGTCGGCAGGTTGCTGCGGCACGCCGTGGGCGGCCAGGTAGGCGGGGGATGCCACCAGGGCCGAATCGCACCGCGCCAGCGGCCGGCCGATCAGCAACGGGTCGGGCTCGGCGCTGATGCGGATGGCCAGGTCGATGCGCTTTTCCACCAGGTTCAGCGACTCTTCGCTGGCATGGAGGTCGATCTTGAGCTGCGGGTGTTGCGCCAGAAAGTCCGCAATCGCCGCACCCATCTGCGCAAACGCAAACGAGACGCTGCAGGTCAGCCGCAGCTGGCCGCGCAATGCGCCTTCGGTGGTGGTGGCGGTTTCTTCTTCCAGGTCTTGCGACAGCGCGAGCATCTGCTGGCAGCGGCGCAGCGCGTGTTCGCCCGCATCGGTCAGCGTCACGCTGCGGGTGGTGCGCTGCAGCAGGCGGGCCTGCAGCCACTGCTCCATCTCGCCCACGTAGCGCGTGACCATGGCCCGCGACATCTCCAGTTTGTCGGCCGTGGCGCTGAAGCTGCCGCTGGTGGCAACTTCGGCAAACACATGCATGGCGGTCAGGCGGTCCATAAGGGGTTATTTGATCGATTGGTGAAACAAATATGCGCGAATTATCGGGTTTATTGGATCGATTGGCGCAAATAAACTTCATTCCGTCATCTGCACCACCGCTCAACACACCGGAGAAACCACCATGTTCCGCACCACCCTCATTGCCGCCACCCTCGCCGTTGCCTTCACCGGCGCCCAGGCCGCCCAGCCGCTGCAGGTCAAGGTCTACAACGCCGACGGCAACAGCTTCAACGTCAACTCCACGCTGGTCTATGGCGAGAAGGAAGCCATGGTCATCGACGCCGGCTTTACCCGTGCCGACGCGCTGCGCATTGCCGCCAACGTGCTCGACACCGGCAAAGAACTCAAGACCATCTACGTGAGCCAGGCCGACCCCGACTATTACTTTGGCGTCGAGACGCTGAAAGAAATTTTCCCCAAGGCCGACGTGGTGACCACGCCCGCCGTGCTGGAGAAGATCAACGCCAAGCTGGCTGGCAAGCTCGCCTTCTGGGGCCCCAAGATGGGCGCCAACGCACCGCGCACGCCCGTGCTGCCCAAGGCGATTGCTGGCAACACGCTGAGCGTGGACGGCCAGACGGTCGAGATCCGCGGCACCACCGGCCTGCTGGCGCACCGCCCGTATGCGTGGATTCCGTCCATCAAGGCCGTGGTGGGCACCATCGGCGTGTTTGGCACCAACACCCATGTGTGGACGGCCGACACGCAAACGGTGGCCGAGCGCAGCGCCTGGGTGGCCCAGCTCGACGAAATGGCCGCCCTGCAGCCCACCGTGGTGGTGCCCGGCCACATGCCCGCCGGTGGCGCGCTGGATGCCGCCAACATCAGCTACACCAAGGGCTACCTGCAAGCGTTTGAGAAGAACGCCGCCGCCACCAAGACCAGCGCCGAACTCATCGACGCGATGAAGAAGGCCTACCCCGCAGCGCCCATGGGCCTGTCGCTGGACATCGGCGCCAAGGTGAACAAGGGCGAGATGAAGTGGTGAGATGACGTGCTGAAAGCTGTCAAAGCAAGTTGTTGAAAGGAACCAGACCGTGACCACGCACCCGCTCCAACAAGTCCTGCAGCACCTGCACGCCGGGCGCTGGAATGCGGCGCACGATCTGGTGCAGCACGACGGCACGATGCTCGGCGCCTGGCTGCACGGCATCCTGCACCTGCAAGAGGGCGACCTGGAAGACGCCGAAAACTGGTACGACCGCGCCGCCCGCCATTTCCGCAGCCGGGGCACGCTGGCCGAAGAAATCGCAGCGTTTGAGGCCGCACTGGCCGCACACCTTACCCAGCTTGCCCAGGCTGCACCCACAGCGGCACCGGCCGCCGCCACACCGCCTGATCCTGAACATTCTGAAGAGAGACCCTGATCCATGCCCTCCACGCCCACCGTCACCGTGACGTACCTGTTCGACCCCCTGTGCGGCTGGTGCTACGCCGCCGCACCCGTGCTGGCCCGCTTGCAAGCCACGCCCGGCGTGCAGGTGGTGCTGGCACCCACGGGCTTGTTTGCAGGCGCAGGCGCCCGGCCCATGGACGCGCAATTTGCCGCCTACGCCTGGTCCAACGACCAGCGCATCGCGCAGCTCACCGGCCAGCCGTTCAGCCAGGCCTATAGAGAGCAGGTGCTGGGCCAGCCGGCCGGGCGTTTTGACTCGGGCCCTGCCACGCTGGCCCTCACCGCCGTGGCGCAGACCGAGCCCGCGCGCGAACTGGAGGCACTGCACGCCTTGCAGCACGCACGGTATGTGGACGGGCGCGACACCACGGCGCCCACCGTGCTGGCCGACGTGCTGAGCGCCCTGGGCCTGCATGCAGCCGCAGAGTTGGTGCGCGAGCCCACCGATGCCCTGCGCGCCGCCATGCTGCAGCGCGTGGCCGCAGCCCGGGCCGACATGCAAGCCCTGGGTGCGCAAGGCGTGCCGCAACTGGCAGTGGGCGACGCCGCCACCGGCCGCCGCCGCGTGCTGGGCAGCCAGGCCCTGCACGGCAACTTCGACGCATTGCTGCAGCAGGTGGCCCAGGCCTGAGCGGCGCGGTTGGCACGGCGCGGCTCGGGCTGCACCGTTGCCCGCACTGCAAATTGCAGCCAGGCCCGCGCCATGTCTTCAAGCCCCGTGGTCCGCCACGGGCACCCACACCACGGTGTGGTTCGCGCACTCCACTTCGTCCGGCGGCTGCCACAGGTCGCTGGCCAGCTCAAAGATGTGCGGCGGCACCACCATCGAAAACGTTGCGCCCTGTTCAGCGTTGCGCCGCAACACACGCGCGCGCCGCACCTCGCGCGGGGCGTCCAGCACATACACCACCATGGCATCGGCCCATGGCCCCATGCGCGCGTAAAACGCATCGCGCTGGTGCTGCTGGATCAGGCCCACCTCCAGCACCACATCGCCACCCGCGTTCAGCACGGCCTCGGCCGTCTTCCAGATCTGCGCCAAGCAACGCAGCGTGCGGGGCACATACCAGGCCATGACGTCCGCCGCATGGGGCCGGTCGGCCGAAAACAGTGTGGCCATCCAGTCGTCCAGGTTCAGCGGCACGGCGCTTTGCTGCTGCACCAGCTGGCGCACAAAGGTGGACTTGCCCGCACCCACGGGCCCGATGACCAGGTGGATGCGGGGGGCGGTGCCTGCAACGGTTGCGTGGGTGGTGTGGGTTGAAGCGGTGTGCATGAGATAAAGGCTCCAGAAATGCAAAAAGCCCTCTCTGCAAGCAGGGAGAGCCTTCAATGCGATGGACCAAAAAGAAAAGCCCTCAACGGCGGTGGAGGGCTGTGCGGCTCGCTTCCGATCCAAAGATCAAGAAGCAAGTGGGGCAGTGTAGGCGGCTGACGGAGGTTGGGTCAACCCAGGGGCGTTGGGGCCCCGAAGAATGCCGAGCCGCGCTCAGGGCGCTTTGGCTACAGCGATGTGCCGCTGAAAGAACGCCACCACCTGCGCATTGAACCCTTGGTGAAATGCAGCCCGGTCAAACCCCGGCGCATCGCGGCAGATATCGGGCGCCACTTCTGCCAGCGCGGGCGAGCAGGGCGCCAGGAAGGCATAGTGCCTTGCGTGGGCGCCCACCTGCCATTCGGGTGCGCGGGGCAAGCCATTGCGCACCACCTCTACGCTCTGGGGCGTGACGCCATCACCACCCAGCGCTGAGGCCCACAGCTGCACTGGCGTGCTGACCTGCCCCAGCCCCTTGGCATCAAACACGCTCAACGGGTCCACGATGACCGCCGCCCGGATGCGTGGGTCCGGTGCGGGCGTGGCGGGGATCTCATTGCGCCGAATCTCGCCGCACAAGGGGCGCATGGACAGCGGCGGGCACAGGTCCGGGCGCAGCGTCCAGTCTGGCTTGGCACCGATGGCTACCAGCCCCGTGTAGCCGCCGCGCGAATAGCCGAAAAAGCCCACCTTGTCCGCGTCCAGCTGCGCGCGCTGGGGCCATGTGCCCAGCATGTAGTCCGCCAGCCGCCGCATGTCCACCGGCCGCGTGGCAAAGGCCGACAGGTGGCCCTGGCGGCTCATGTCCTGAAAGTTGTCGCCCGGGTGGTTGATGGCGGCGACCACATAGCCCGCATCGGCCAACGCAGCCGCCGTATCGTGGTGCCCCAGGGCCGATCCGCCCGCGCCATGCGACACCACCACCAGCGGCAGGCCTTGCCCGGCAACGGGGCAGTCGCGCGTGCCTTGCAGCACCAGCGGCGCCAGGTCAATGCGACCCGGTGGCATGCTGCAGGGCGACCACACCGCACCGCGCAGCGCGGGGCCGTCCTTGTCCGCAGGCACCTCGATGAAGGCAAAGCCTGCAGCCTGGGCCACGGTGGCAGCGCAGCCAAGCGCTGCGGCCAATAGCCAGCGCATGCCGAGGCCGATGCGTGAAGGAGAGCTGGAACGAAGGCGAAGCAGCGATGAAAAGGTCATGGTGATGTGCTGGCGCGGTGGGAAATCACAGGGGCTTTGCCCACCGAGTTTGCCGCAGCTTGCGCGCAGGACTTCACCCATCTTGCATCGAGCGCTGGCCGTCGGAGTAATGGCCGCCACATGCTGCCGCGCAGCGGGGCAGCCAACGCCCGTGCCAGCCGTTTGCGTCAACCCTCAACGCACAGGCGCCAGCGCCCACCGGTCCTTCGACGCCTTCACCAGAAAATCAATCACCGCCTTCACCCTGGCCGCATTACGCCGGCCCGGTGACGACACCGCGTACAGCGTGTGCACCGTGCGGGACGCAAAAGGCGTAAGCACCTCCACCAACCGGCCTTGCGCCACATCGGCCGCCGCCAGCGGGGCAGACAGCATGCCGATGCCCGCGCCGCCCACCAGCGCGTGGTGCACCAGGGCCGAACTGCTGGCGGCCAGGCGCGAGCGCACGGTCACCTCCAGCGGCTTGCCTTGTGCATTGCCTTTTGGATTGTGAAAAGCCCAGGTCACCGCAGGCCCCTGCGCGGTGTGCGTGACGGTGTGGTGCTGCTGCAGCTCGCTAGGCTCGGCGGGCGTGCCGTGCAGGCGCAGATACTCCGGGGCCGCGTACAGGCGCCGCTCGAACCGCCCCAGCGCACGCGCCACCACCAGGTCGCTGTGGCCCACAGTGGTGCGCAGCGCCACGTCAATGCCCTCCGTCACCAGGTCGGCCACGAGGTCATCGGCCAGCAGTTCCACCCGCAGCGCCGGGTAGCGCGCCTGCAGGTCCGCCAGGTGGGGCAGCACCAGCGCCTCGCAGATCTCCTGGCTGGAGGCCAGGCGCAAGGTGCCCGCCACGCGGCTGCGCTGGTCCGATAGCGATGCCCCGATGTCCTCCAGCTGCGCCAGCAAGGCACGCGCTTCTTGCGCGAGTTCTGCGCCCTCGGGCGTGGCCGACAGGCCGTGTGTGGACCGGCGCAGCAAGCGCACGCCGTAGCCGGCCTCCAGCCGGTCCACACCGCGCGCGACGACCGACACCGCCACATCCATCTCGCGCGCCGCTGCAGAAAACGAGCGCAGGTCGAGCGACCGCACCAGCCACCGCAGGTCGGCCGGATCGGGGAGGAAGGAGTGGGGTTGATTTTTCATCGAGCGCGCCTTTGCGTGCGGAGCAAAAGCCATTATCGCCACGGGCGGTTTCCGTGGCGGGGCGCAATTTCTACAGTGAAGGCTCGTTCAACCCAATGCATTCAACAGGAGCCCTCCATGCCCATCCTCAACGTCAAAGTGTCTGCCCAACGCACGCCCGAGCTGTCTGCCCGCATTGCAGAAACCCTGCTGGACCTGACCACCCGCGTGCTCGGCAAGCGGCGCGACCTCACCGCTGTCGTCATCACCTTTGTGGACCCGGCCGACTGGTACGTCGCCGGCCGGTCGCTGGCCGACCTGAAACAGTCGAGCTTCTACTTCGACGTCAAGGTGGTGGACGAGACCAACACCAAGGCCGAAAAGGCGCGCTACATCGCCGAGGCGTTCGCAGCCTTTGAAGGCCTGTTGGGCACGCTGCACCCCGAAAGCTACGTCTACGTGCAGGACGTGCGCGCCACCGCGTACGGCTTTGGCGGCCGCACGCAGGAATACCGCCACCAGCACCCCGAGCAATAAGCAACCAAGTAATCAATCAAGCCATCCACCAATAGCTACTTACCCAGGAGCACCAACATGACGATGACGACAACAAACAACCACCTTGCCGATGTGATCGTGGCCCAGGCGTTGGAGCGCGCGGGCCTGGCGGACTGGATTCCCGAAGGCGAAGGCAAGTGGTCCCTGCCCATCCAGTTCCTTCCCGACGATGCTGGTTGGGTGGAGCTGATGCGCCTGTCGCCCGGCACGCGGCTGGGCCTGCACCGGCACACGGGCGAAGTGCACGCCCTGACGCTGGCGGGCGAGCGCTGCCTGAACGACGGCCGCGTGGTGCGGCCGGGCGACTACATCCACGAGCCCGCTGGCAATGTGGATTGGTGGGAGGCGACGGGTACCGAAACGCTGCTGGTGCATGTGGTGGTGAAGGGCAGCGTGGAATACCTGGGGCCGCACCACACGGTGCTGCAGCGGATTGCCACGGCCGACCGGCGGGAGGAATACCACCGCTGGTGCGAAGCGGTGGGTGTACCGCCGCGGGATCTTTGCTAGGAGCTTGCGGGAGCCAAGCCGGGGGGCACTTCATGCAGTGCAGGCAAGCACATGTCAGCAGCAATGTGATTAAAAAAAGGCTTTAGCGCTCGTTGGTAAAGCGCTAATAGCTATTAAATACAGAGCAAGCTTTACAGCCATCCTGTTGCGTGCTGGTGGTGGTCGCAGGTATCGGCTGGAGCTAGAAGACATGGCGCTGGCGTATCCTCGGCTAGCGTTTCGACGGTGGGGACTCCATTCAGCCTATGCTGGACTTGGCGGCGTAGCGGCTAGAGAGCGCTGGGATGTCAGACCGCGTGGCGCCGCACCGCAGGTATGTGCAAAGCGCACCGGCTGGTCCGTTTGTTGGCGCTATCTGTCTATTGATTTTTCACTTTGTGCCGCGCGGAGATCCGCCGGCGGCTGAAGCCAGGGGCTCCTTGCTGCGAAGCTGGCAGTGCTGAAGCCGGAGGAGGAGGCGGTTCAGCGTGGCAACAGCGCAGCCTCTGGGACGACGAGTCAGGCCTTCAGTTCAGTTTGCCGCAACATTGTTTGTATTTCTTTCCGCTGCCGCATGAGCACGGCTCATTTCTGTTTCGGCCTTTCTGTTGTGGCGCCTTAATCACCGGCGAGTTCGTGGCTACGACTTTTGCCTGGCGCATAAATAGACGAGGGCTGTTGCCAGGAAACCATTTGCTCAGAAGAAATGTGTCCGTGGCGGCAACTATCCCGCCAGAAATTGGCTCCAGCGCGCCCCACGTGCTTGTTGTCGCGAAGCGCAGCAGCTTTGCGGGAAGTGAATCCACCAGAGTTGGCTTTCCAACACTCTCAACGTATCGCCGTAGCGTCTCTTGAGCAGCTGCTGCCGGACTCCCTGCCGCTAGCCAATCGCGGAAAGACTGTGCGTGCTTGGATTGACGCAAATCGATAATTTGACGAGCAGTCAACTGCTTATTTGCGAAAGCTAGCCCCAGATCAGGAACGCCTGACACTTGCTGAATCTGCGCGAAGGCCGTACGGCCGTGAGGTGAGAAGCCCAGCCTTTGCCCTTTTGCCTGTAGGACGGAGAGAGTTGAAGCATCGCCTGTAAGCTCTCCCGCTTCTATCTGGCTGCCGACACTAAGCAGAAAGTTCTCGAATACGACCCGCAAAACCGCGCGAATTTCAGGAGAATCATGCTTTTCAGGCGGAACATGAGGGTTAAAGATATTAATGGTGTTCGCCTTACTGCCGACCAAATTTTCAATCGCTCGGCCACCATTGCGAATAGATAGCATTGCCTGCAGATATGGGCTGTCCTGGATGTCTCGGTATGCTTCTGCTCTAACCCCCTCCAAAAGCGATTCCGTTGAAAGTTGAGCTGTGTGATCCAGCAGCAATCCCTTGTACTGCTGCCTCGTTACGGACGTTGAAGCTGGGTTCATTGCCATGAATGCCGCGTCAATTGCCTGGTCCAATGGTAGGAAGTGACTAGTAGCCAGATTCGGTATCAAACGTTTGTTTTCTGGACCATCTCCAACTTTGAAAAAGACGACTCCTCCGGTGCCCACATAACCAAACCACTGATCGAATCGAGTGAGGACGATGGTTCGAGTTTGGAGCAGCTCAAGGAGGACATCGTCGCCAAGCATGAATCTGAGTACAGACAATATCTGCAAGTTGCCAGTCGGAATGACTACTTGGTCATACATGAGCAGGTAGTCGGCAAGCCTTGCCCAATAAGCGGGCCCATTCACCATCATGTCTGAGGCACGTTCTTGGCTTTGAATCATTGGCCAAATGCCCAGGTCTGTTGCAAGGAGTCTGCGCATAGAGGAACTGATGCCTAGGTGATGGGCCTTCCCAATCGGCAGTCCATTTCTGGGCTGGCTGTTTAGATTGGCGAGGCAAGTATTGAGGATGGCTTGTTGCTCAGTTTCGCGGCACTTTTTTATAGTGCTACAAGCATTGGCATAGGCCAGATCATATTTCGCCTTCGGGTTTTATTTGGAAGTGCTGTCTTGCCATAAACCTCATTCCTATTGCATCGGTTCCAATAACCTTTGATCTGTTTTTGGTCAAAGTTCAGTCTTGTCCGGCCAAAGTAGACCGCATAGCATCCCTGTCAAGCACCCACCCCCCATGAGGTGCTGCACAAAAACATGACAGGAGACAAGCCTTGCCATCCACCCGCTGGAGTCACTGCGGCGCCGAAGACCTGAGCGTCTTGCAGACCATCTTCTGGTCCGCCGGCGCGTCGCGCAATGCGCTGGCGCAGCGCCTGGCCTATTCCAAGAGCAAGGCCAACGCCATGGTCGCGGCGCTGCTGGACGAAGGCCTGCTCGACGAGGTGGGCCTGCAAGAATCCTCCGGCGGCCGGCGTGCCGAAACCCTCCGCTTAAGCGAAACCCTGGGCGTGGTGATTGGCGCAGACCTGGGCGCGACCAGCATGCAAATCGCGGTGATGCGCCCCGACATGACGGTGCTGGCGCGGCACCGTGAGCCGATTGATGTGCGCCAGGGGCCGGGCGTGATCCTGGCGCGGGTGCGGGGGCTGATGCGCGAGCTGTTGGCGCGCTGTGGGCTGGCCCCGAATCAGGTGATTGCCATTGGCATGGGCGTGCCGGGGCCGGTGGATTTTGAAAGCGGGCAGCTCGTCAACCCGCCGCTGATGCCCGACTGGGACGGTTTTTCCATTCGCGACTACCTGCGCGAGGCGTTTGCCGCGCCGGTGTTTGTGGACAACGACGTGAACCTGATGGCGCTGGGCGAGATGTACCGGCTGCAGCGCAATCTGCCCAACTTCCTGGTCATCAAGGTGGGCACCGGCATTGGCTGCGGGATTGTGTGCCACGGGCAGGTGTACCGGGGCGCCAATGGCTCGGCGGGTGATGTGGGCCACATCTGTGTGGACCAGCACGGCCCGCGCTGCCACTGCGGCAACCAGGGCTGTGTGGAGGCGATGGCCGCAGCGCCCGCCATGGCGCGCATGGCGATGGAGGCCGCGCAGCGCGGCGAAAGCGCGCTGCTGGCTGAGCGGCTGCAAAGCACCGGCACGCTGACGATTGAAGACGTGGCTCAGGCCAGCCGCACGGGCGATGTGGCGGCCAACGCGATCATCCAGCGCGCGGGCAGCCTGGTGGGGCAGATGCTGGCGTCCATCGTCAACTTCTTCAACCCGTCGCATGTGTTCATTGCGGGGCGGGTGACGGACATGGGGCCGCTGTTCCTCGCGTCGGTGCGGCAGAGCGTGTACCACCGGTCGCTGGCGCTGTCGACGCGGCACCTGGAGATTCAATACGCGCCGCTGGCCGACGATGCCGGTGTGGTGGGCGCAGGCGTGCTGGCGATGCAGGAGAGCCTGTCGCGTTCGGGCTCTGTAACGGCTGTGGGCGTTGGTGTGGGGGCAGCGCGATGAGCGTCGCTGTCGAGTTCCGCAACGTCACCAAGGAGTTTGGCCCGGTGCGCGTGCTGCACGGGGTGGGCTTTGCGCTGCAGCCGGGCCGCGTCTATGGCCTGCTGGGCGAGAACGGCGCGGGCAAGTCCACGCTGATGAAAATTTTGGCCGGGTACGAGAGCCCGACCACCGGCGAGGTGGTGGTGGACGGCGCGGTGCGTGCCCCGGGCGGCGGATCGCGCGCGGCCGAGGCGCAGGGCATTGTGCTCATCCACCAGGAGTTCAACCTGGCGGACGACCTGACGATTGCGCAGAACATCTTCTTGGGCCACGAGATCAAGAAGGGCCCCTTCCTCGACGACAAGGCGATGCGCGAGAAAACGCGCGCTGCTTTGGCACAGGTGGGCCTGCCGCTGGACCCCGACACGCGCGTGAAGAAGCTCATCGTGGCTGAAAAGCAGCTGGTGGAGATTGCCCGCGCGCTGGCCCGCAATGCGCGCTTGCTCATCATGGACGAGCCCACCGCCACGCTGACCCCGGGCGAGACGGAGCGCCTGTTCACGCTGATGGCCGGGCTCAAGGCTGCGGGCGTGACCATCRTCTACATMTCGCACAAGCTYGACGAAGTGGAGCGCACCACGGACGAGGTGRTSGTGATGCGCGACGGCCKGCTSGTGGCGCGYGAGCCCACGGCCAGCGTCACSCGGCRGCAGATGGCCAACCTSATGGTGGGCCGCGAGCTGGCCGATTTGTTCCCGCCCAAGCTGCCTGCGCCTGCGGGTGGAGAGCCCGCCATTCAGGTGCGTGGCCTCTCGGTGCCGGGCTGGGCCGAGGATGTGAGCTTTGACGTGCGGCGCGGCGAGATTCTGGGCTTTGCCGGGCTGGTGGGGGCCGGGCGCACCGAGCTGTTTGAAGGTCTGCTGGGCCTGCGCCCGCGCTCGGCCGGCACGGTGGAGCTGGCGGGCAAGCCGGTGAATTTGAAAAGCCCGCGCGATGCGGCGCGCCATGGCCTGACGTATTTGAGCGAAGACCGCAAGGGCAAGGGCCTGCACGTGCACTTCAGCCTGCGGCCCAACCTGACGCTGATGGCGCTGGAGCGCTATGCCAAGCCCTGGCTCGACCCGGCGGCCGAGCAAGCTGCGCTGCGCGATGCGGTGCACGAGTTCGGCATCCGCACGGGCTCGCTAGACGTGCGCGCCTCATCGCTGTCGGGCGGCAACCAGCAAAAGCTGGCGCTGGCCAAGGTGCTGCACCCCGGCCCCAGCGTGGTGGTGCTGGACGAGCCCACGCGCGGCGTGGACGTGGGCGCCAAGCGCGAGATTTATCACCTGGTGCAGCGCCTGGCAGAGCAGGGGCTTGCTGTTGTGGTGATCTCGTCTGAACTGATGGAGCTGATCGGCCTGTGCCACCGCGTCGCGGTGATGCGCGCCGGGCGGCTGCAGACCACGCTCCAAGAGCCTCATTTGACCGAAGAGGAGTTGATCGCACATGCCACAGGTACCCGCTGAAAACGCCACCACTGCAGCGGGCCGCCACGGCGGCGCTACGGCCTGGTCGGGCAAGCTGCACGGGCTGGGCCCGGTCATCGGGCTGGTGCTGCTGTGTTTTGCCGGCACGCTGCTCAACAGCAACTTCGCSACCTWCGACAACGYGATGAACGTGCTCACGCGCACGGCGTTCATCGGCATCATCGCGGTGGGCATGTGCTTTGTGATCATCTCGGGCGGCATCGACCTGTCGGTGGGGTCGATGGCGGCGCTGATCGCGGGTTCGGTCATCTTGTTCATGAACGCGATGGCGCCCGTGCTGGGCTCGCCCATGGCGGCCGTGGTGGTGGGCATGCTGCTGGCGGTGTTGCTGGGCGCGGTGTTCGGTCTGGTGCATGGCCTGCTCATCACCAAGGGCCGCATCGAGCCCTTCATCGTGACGCTGGGCACGCTGGGCATCTTCCGCGCGTACCTCACGTACTTCTCCAACGGCGGGGCCATCACGCTCGAGAACGATCTGTCGGACATTTATAGCCCGGTGTACTACGCCAACCTGCTGGGTGTGCCGATCCCCGTGTGGATCTTCCTGCTGGTGGCTGTCATCGGCGGCGTGATCCTGAACCGCACGGCCTATGGCCGCTATGTGCAGGCCATCGGCTCCAACGAGCAGGTGGCGCAGTACGCGGCGGTGGACGTGCACAAGATCAAGATCCTCACGTACATGCTGCTCGGCGTGTGCGTGGGCATTGCCACGCTGCTGTATGTGCCACGCCTGGGGTCCGCATCGCCCACCACGGGCCTGTTGTGGGAGCTGGAGGCGATTGCCGCCGTCATCGTGGGCGGCACGGTGTTGAAGGGCGGGGCGGGCAGCATCACCGGCACGGTGGTGGGGGCCATCCTGCTCTCGGTCATCAGCAACATCCTCAACCTCACCAGCATCATCAGTGTGTACCTGAATGCGGCGGTGCAGGGGTTCGTGATTATTGCCGTGGCCTTCATGCAGCGCGGCAAGCGGTGATGGAGTGGCTGGAACAACTCTCCTGGCGTTGTTGCTGTGTCTTGCCGTGCTACTCGCACTGTCTGCGACACAGCGCCTAGCCAGGGCCGCTTCGCTGAGTTTTCCAGCCACTCTTTGYGCGCATTTGTTTTTTTCAAGGTGTTCCCCAGCCGGCCAGCTTCCATGGCCATATTCCAAAGCAACAGGAGACAACGCATGAACAGCCAACTTTCTTCTTTCACCCGCCGCCTGGCCCTCTCGGCCGTGGGCGCCGCCGCCTTCGCATTGGCCGGCCCCGCCGTGGCGCAGGCCAACAAGACGGTGGTGGGCGTGGCCATTCCGTCGGCCACGCACGGCTTCACCGGCGGCATCGTGTACTGGGCCAACCAGGCCAAGAAGGACCTGGAAAAGGCCCACCCCGGCCTGCAGGTGATCGTGAAGACGGCAGGCGGCGCACCCGAGCAAGCCAACCAGCTGCAAGACCTGGTGACGGTGAACAAAATCAACGCACTGGTTATCTTCCCGTTTGAATCCGCCGCGCTGACCAAGCCCGTAGCCCAGGTCAAGGCCAAGGGCGYSTACGTGACSGTGGTSGACCGSGGCCTGACCGACACCAGCGCGCAGGACGCSTAYGTGGCSGGYGACAACACCGCCTTCGGCMRSATTCCGGCCGAGTACATCGCCAAGSMGCTSGGCGGCAAGGGCAACGTGGTGGCSMTGCGCGGCATTGCCACCACGCTGGACAACGAGCGCATGGACGCSTTCAACAGCGTGCTGAAGAACCACCCCGGCATCAAGCTGCTSGACGCCAAGTACGCCAACTGGAACCGCGACGACGCCTTCAAGGTGATGCAGGACTACCTGACGCGCTTTCCGCAGATCGACGCCGTGTGGGCGGCCGATGACGACATGGCCGTGGGCGTGCTCAAGGCCATCGAGCAGGCCAAGCGCAAGGACATCAAGCTGGTGTTTGGCGGCGCGGGTGCCAAGGGCATGATCAAGACGCTGATGGACGGCAGCAACCCGCTCATCCAGGCCAACGTGTCGTACAGCCCCAAGTTCATCTACGACTCGATCAAGCTCACGGCCGAGGCGCGGATCAAAGGCGAGAAGCTGCCCGCCAACACCATCATTCCGTCGGTGCTGATCACCAAGGAAACGGCGAAGGACTTCTACTTCCCGGACTCGCCGTTCTGATGGTGTTTTGAATCAAATAGGCCTGTAGCGCTTATTCATCAAGCGCAAGCAGCTATTGAAAAGATAGCTGCTTGCCGCTTGTACATCCGCAACCACACGCCCTTGGAGCCGCCATGCCAAGACCCGTCACCCTCTTCACCGGCCAGTGGGCCGACCTGCCTTTGGCGCAACTCGCGCCCCTGGCCAAAAGCATGGGCTACGATGGCCTGGAGCTGGCGTGCTGGGGCGACCATTTCAACGTGCAGGAGGCGCTGTCGTCGCCCCAGTACGTCAAAGACAAACACGCATTGCTGGCCCAGCACGGCCTGCAGTGTTTTGCCATCGGCAACCACCTGGTGGGCCAGGCCGTGTGCGATCTGATCGACGAGCGCCACCAGTCCATCCTGCCACCCCATGTGTGGGGCGATGGCGAGCCCGAGGGCGTGCGTCAGCGGGCTGCGGCCGAGCTGGCAGACACGGCGCGCGCTGCCGCGAAGTTTGGCGTGAAGACGGTGACGGGGTTTACCGGCTCGTCGGTGTGGCATTCGATCTATGCCTTTCCGCCCACCACGCAGGAATACTGGGACAAGGGCTTTGCCGATTTTGCGAAGCGCTTTGGCCCCATCCTCGATGTGTTCGAGCAGCACGACATCAACTTCGCGCTGGAGGTGCACCCCACCGAAATCGCGTTCGACATCGCATCGGCCGAGCGCGCGATTACGGCGGTGGGCGGTAACAAGCGCTTCGGCTTCAACTACGACCCCAGCCACCTGGCTTACCAGGGCGTGGACTACGTGAAGTTCATCCGCCAGTTTGCCGGCCGCATCTACAACGCCCACATGAAGGACGTGTGGTGGGGCAAGGGCGATGGCACGGTGGGCACCTTTGGCGGGCACACCAGCTTTGGCGATGCGCGGCGCAACTGGGACTTTCGCAGCGTGGGGCGCGGGATGATCGACTTCGAATCCATCATCGTCGCGCTCAACGACATCGGCTACCAGGGCCCGCTGTCGGTGGAGTGGGAAGACAGCCGCATGGACCGCGTGCACGGCGCAACGGAGAGCGCGGCGTTCTGCAAACGGCTGGATTTCAAGCCGGCAGCCGGCGCATTCGACGCCGTGTTTGCGCGCGACAAGCAGGCCTAGCCGCACCCCTGCATAAAACCGATAACAACAACACACAGCGAGCAAAGGCGTTTCGTATGTCCAGTGAAAGAAAGCTCCGCTACGCCATGGTCGGCGGCGGCCAGGGCGCCTTCATCGGCGCGGTGCACCGAAAGGCCATGGCGCTCGACGGCCAGTTTGAACTGGTGGCGGGCGCGCTGTCATCCTCGCCCGAGCGGGCGCGCGCATCCGGCGTCGAACTGGGCCTGGCGGACGACCGCAATCACGGCAGCTGGCAGGACCTGCTGGCAGACGAACTGCGCCGCCCGGCGCATGAGCGCATCGACCTGGTGAGCATCGTCACSCCCAACCATGTGCACYWCCCGGTSGCGCWGGCKTTCGTSSARGCSGGCTTCCAYGTGGTGTGCGACAAGCCGCTGGTGCACACSMGCGCSCAGGCCGAYGMRCTGGTSGCGGCCGTGAAGAAGSMGGGCACSSTGTTCGGCGTGACCTACAACTACACCGGCTAYCCSATGGTGCGCGAGGCGCGCCACCTGGTGCACAGCGGCGCTCTGGGCCAGCTCCGCAAGATCACCGTCGAATACAACCAGGGCTGGCTGGCCACCGCAGTGGAAGAGGGCGGCGCCAACAAGCAGGCCGACTGGCGGCTGGACCCGGCGCGCAGCGGCAGCGCAGGCACGCTGGGCGACATCGGATCACACGCCGAAAACCTGGCCGCCACCGTCACCGGCCAGCACCCCGCCTGGGTGTGCGCCGACCTCACCACCTTTGGCGCCGGGCGGCAGCTGGACGACGACGCCCAGCTGCTGCTGCGCTACGACAGCGGTGCACGTGGCTTCATCGTGGCATCGCAGGTGGCAGCGGGGCTGGAGAACGACCTGCGCCTGCAGGTGTCGGGCACGCTGGGCACCATCACCTGGCGGCAAGAAGAACCCAACCAGCTCATCCACTCCCCGGTGGACGGCCCGCGCCGCATCCTCACGCGCGGCTCACCGTGGCTCAGCCCGGCGGCGCTGCAGGCCGGGCGCATTCCTGCGGGCCACCCCGAGGCCTTCATCGAAGCGTTCGCCAACGTCTACCTGGGTGTTGCTGCCGACATCCGCGCGCGGCAGGCAGGCACGGCGGCCGACTCGCTGCACGCCGACTACCCGCGTGTGGAAGACGGGGCGCGTGGGGTGCAATTTATCGAGCGGGTGTTGGCTTCTGCGGCCAGTGAGCAGAAGTGGACGGCGGTGGGGTAAGCAACGCTCGCGTCGCGGCGCATGGAAACTGTAGCTCTACGATCCAAGCGATGAAACAGCGTTGATAAGGGGCGCAACTCGCATGCGACTCTGATTTAGGCTGCACGGGCCGCAGCCCTGGACGGAGTGCGCTCGTCGCGTATCCCTCCGAAGGTTGGGTTGCCGCGATAACCGCTATCCCGACCTTCGGCGGAGTCTTCTGGGTTGGCTGAATCAAGCTTACGCCGCGGAGCGGCTTCGTACACGTGTCTGTGCTCGACCAGCCCCATGCCAAGGCTAGCGTCAAGCTCCGAATGTCCTCAATTTCCGAGCCAGGAAAACCCCTATTTTTTCGATAGCTTTGAGCTATTGGAAATGGTGACTAATTGTTTGTTTTTGTTGCTGTTGTGTCACTAATACATACGCACTATGGCTAAGCGAGGGCACTTGCGCGATGCTTGCGCACCATCTTTTGAAGTTGGTGATTAAACAAAGAGTGGCAGTAAGCCATTGATTCATATCAAAAAAATAGATGGATGGGATGCGGGTCGGACGCCACCAAGCAAGCGTTGCCAGCAGTGCCGCAAGGCAGTTGAGGGATGCAAAACGCGTGGATCGCTGACGCCAATTTTTAATTGTTTACTTTCGTTACGTTTAGTAATCTCCGCGCTCACTCTTCTTTCAACGCCTGAGGAAATCATGCGATCACTTTTCTCCGTCCTGCCTGCTCGGCGCGCACACTGTTCTCCCGGTTCCCGAGCGACGCAGGGTGGTTTTACCCTGGTGGAATTGGCTGTTGTGCTGGCCGTCATCGGCTTGATCATCGGCGCCGTGGCCATCGGCAAGGATGTGCAGCGCAATGCCGAGTACACGAAGATCAAGAACAAGTTCATTGACCAGTGGGAGCAGGCGTACAACCAGTACTACCAGCGCACCGGCGTGGTGGTGGGCGATAGCCAGACCGCGCCCCGCATCATGGTGAACGGGACTGCTTACGTGGCAGCAGCGGGTTCTCCCACTTCGGGTGGTGACATGGCTGCACTGGTCGCAGTTGGCTCCGAGCCAGTCCCCGTTTGCTCGCGCAATCCTGAAACCGGGACCATGCGCTCAGACTCTCCTTTTACGGTCAATGTGAATGACCTTCGTGCCTACATGACGCGCGCAGGCATCCGCATGCCGCCTGGTCGTGCAGAGGGGCAGGAAGACCTGTATGTCTACACCGATACCAACGGCTCGCCGCAGGAAATCCAGGTGTGCTTTCAGTGGAACCGACCCACGACACCCGAGGGCTCGGGCAATGTCATGGTCATCTCTGGCCTGACTCCCGACCTAGCACGCATGCTGGACCAGATGATTGATGGCAAGCCTGACGCGCAAGAAGGTCGCTTCCGCCTGCGGGGCATTGCCAACGGCACGCCGAATGGGCCTGGTGTGGAATGGTCTGCCAACAACTCCTTCGGCCGCGGCGCAGGCGCCACCACGGCCACCGGCGCGGGCAACACCCGTGACGAAGAGCAGGTCATCACCCTGACCGCCATCTACAAGATGAACCAGTAATCAGGGCGAGGAAAACAACATCATGAACCAAGTATTCAAGAACCTGGCCCGCCGCTCGCCATCAACGCGTCAGCAGGGTTTCACGCTGGTCGAGCTGGCGGTTGTGCTGGCAGTTATCGGTCTCATCATCGGTGCCGTGGCCATCGGCAAGGATGTGCAGCGCAACGCCGAGTACACCAAGATCAAGAACAAGTTCATTGACCAGTGGGAGCAGGCGTACAACCAGTATTACCAGCGCACGGGCGTCGTTCTGGGAGACAACCAGACTGCACCTCAGAACATGGTCAACGGCGAGCGTTTTCTGGCAGCTGGTACACGCTCTGGCCGCGACATGACCGGTGTTACCCCGCCCAACGCCATTTGCCGTGCGGCAGCAGGGCAGGGCATGACGCGAGGATTCACCGCTGGTACGGATCCTGACCTGCGCGCCCTGATGACGCGTGCCGGTATCCGCATGCCTCCCGGCCGTGCGGAAGGTCTGGAAGACCGCTATGTCTATCTGGACACCAATGGCAACCCGCAAGAAGTCCAGGTGTGCTTCCAGTGGAACGTGCCGCTCGGTAATGGCTCTGCCGCGAATGCAGTGGGTGATGGCATGGGCAACGTGATGGTCATCACCGGCCTGACGCCTGACTTGGCACGCGCGCTGGATCAAATGATCGACGGCAAGCCGGACGAGCGTGAAGGCCGTTTCCGTCGCCAGGGCGTGCTGAACAACGCTGGCGGCACCAATCCCAATGCGCCGGGGCAGGAGTGGCAAGCCTCCAACCGTGACCAGATCGGCACGACCAATGATCGTGCTTTTGACGAAGACCAGATTGCCATCGTCACGGCCATCTATCGCATGAATCAGTGATGTGGCTTGAGCCCTTCCACCCTTGACCCTTTACACAACTTATTCCCCTCGTCGGAGGTTTCAATGAAAAAGATGCATTCGTTTCGTGGGCTGGGCCGCAAGGTCCAGCAAGGTTTTACTCTGGTTGAGCTGGCTATAGTGCTGGCCGTCATCGGCCTGATCATCGGTGCCGTGGCCATCGCCAAGGACGTCCAGCGCAATGCTGAATACCAGAAGGCCGTCAACAAGTTTGCCTATCAGTGGAAGATGGCCTATGACCAGTACTACCAGCGCACCGGCGTGGTGGTGGGTGATTGCCAGCAGGCGCCAACCTACATGGTGGATGGCTCTGAAACCTCTATCAACGGCGGCAACGCTTGTACGCGTGCGGGTTCCATGGCTGTTCCCGGCATTCCAGCCAGCTTCACAGACCGTGGTCGCAAAATCTGCTCTGGCCAGGGCTACGCTGCAGACACGGTCGGTGCTGGCGACACTACGCTGGCAACACTGAACCTGCGCGAACTGATGACCCGTGCTGGTGTGCGTATGCCCCCTGGCCGTGGTGAAGGACACGAAGACCGCTTCCTCTACATCGACTCCAATGGCAACCCGGCTGAGCTGCAAGTTTGCTTCCAGTTCAACAACGCGGGCGTCGCAAGCGGGGCGGGGAACGTCATGGTGATTCGTGGACTGACGCCCGATCTTGCGCGTTTCATGGACCAGGTGATCGATGGCAAGCCGGATTCCCGCGAAGGCCGCTTCCGCATCCAGGGCCGCCCCCAGCAGACGGCATCCACCGAAGCCAATGCACCCGGCACCCAGTGGGAGGCCAACAACACGCAGGGCGTTGCCATCAATGTGGGCGGCAACAGCACTCAGATGAACACCAGTGATGCGCGCTCGCCCGTAGTCAATGCCGCTGGGAACGCGGGAGGCACGGCTGGAGGCCGCACCTTCGACGAAGACCAGGTCATCTTGCTGACCGCCCACTGGATCATGGAGCAGTAATTGAACGGCACCCGTACGCTCAAGCTGGCCTGTCTGGCACTGGCCACTGCCCTGCTCGGCGGTGGAGCCTGGTTGGCGCAGCGCGGTCTCAAGCAACTGGCTTGGGAGCGCCAGCAATTCGCTCAGTTGCAACAGGGGCTCGAAAGCGCCCGCAGTCTTGTGCCTGAAGTGCAGCGGCGCGAGCAACTGGTGCGTTCTATCAAAGACGTTTCCCAACAGGTGGAACGCATGGGCTTTGACCCGTCCCAATGGGGTGAACGTCGCTTACGCCGGGCCGTAGCCCCCGCGACGCGGGTCGAGGCTGCTCAGTTCCTGGGTGAACTGGGCCGTGGCGGAGCAGGGCAGATATTCGTGGCTGATGTTTTCGAGATCGCTACTGTGTCGCCTGAAGCCAGCCTGTTCCAACCCCCGATGCCCGGCGACCAAGGGCTTTTGCTGGGTGTCACGGGCACGCTGCACTTTCAGACGGCGTCTGTCTCTCCATCGCCGAAGGTGACTCCATGAGTGCAGAACATGTGTATCGCGTCGCCAGCTCCGGCTGGTTGCACTGCCACGGGCATCAGGTCGAAGAAGTTCCTGCATGGCCGCGTCTGACCCACAGCGCGCTGGTGGTGTTGGACATGGACGACGTCTATACCGACGTCTGGCGTTTCGAGGGCAAGACCGAATACGCAGCCGCTTTGGTTGAAAAGCGTGTGCGTACGCAAGGCCTCGTCGAAGGCGCGGCCCATGTCGTGGTGCACCGGCTGGTCAAATTGCCGGGCGGCTTTCAGGTGTTCTTCTCGGCGATTTCGCTGGATCTGTGGCAGCGTTGCACGCAATGGGCCAAGGAGCAGGACGACCATTGCCTGGTGATGATGGCTGGCGGGCTCCTGTGTGACGGCGTGGCGTCTGGCAGTGCGCGCGTCGTGCTGTCCCAGCGGCGGCTGATGTGTTTTGTGCAATCCGAAGAAGGCATGGTTTTTGGCTCAACCCAGGCGCTGGGTTCTGGGCCATCTGCCATGGCCAGTGCGGCCCAGGTGCTGACCAGCAACCACAGTACCTTGTTGATGCGGCTGGGTGCGGAGGCTGTGGAGTGGTGCACGCTGTGGTCTACGCAGCCTGCGGATGTGGACACCTGCCTCGCAGCTGTACGCAGCGTAGTGGGCGGGGCGCCAGTGGTCATGCATGCGCAAGAGATGACGCTGGCTGCTGAGCGGGTACATACCGTGATGCCGACATTGGCGCGCAAGGCTGCAGGCCGCCATGCACTGAATCCTAGTCTGGAGCGGGTGGCGTGGCGTGCCGAGCGCTGGGTGGCTCCTATCACCGTGGTAACCGCGCTCGTCGGCATCGTTCTGGCCATCGTGGGCGTGCTGGTCGGGCAACTGGCGGATCAGCAGCGCAATGCGGGAATGAACCAGCGCGCTGAGCTGGAGGCGCTGCAAAGCCGAATCCAGGCGGTGTCGTTGGTGRAAGCTCCGGGGAAGCTGCTGCCGGTGGCCGAGTTCTCGCGCACGCTGGATGAGGGCGCGCGCCATGACCCAGTGGCGTTCATGGCAGTGTTGAAAGCTGCCTCCAACAAGGACATTCGGATTCAGCGAGTACGTCTGGAAACGACGAGCTCTTTAGGGAGTGCACAACCCGGTAAAAAAGCCTTCCGTGTAGACGGCGTGGTCGCACCCGGTGCCTCGGCTTCTGTGACACGCTGGGTCTCCCAGATGGCAGCGGCTGGCTGGACGCTCCGGGCAGTGGATCCCACCTTCACGCTGCCAGGTTCTTTCTCGTATGAGCTGGTGGCCAATGCAGCTGCTCCAGGAAATGTGAAACCATGAAATACGCGGCTTTACTTCTCAATGGGCTTGCCATTCTTTTGCTCGGCTGGGGGCTCTATGGCGTGTTTCAGCTCACTCAAGCGCGCACTCCGTCGATGCGTCCCATGACCGTGGAGCTGGCGCCCTTGCCAGCCGCTTTGCGCACGGATCAGGAGCGCGTGACCGAGGCCTTTGGCGCCATGTCTCGCATCCAGGCGCAGACGATGGCGGCAGGCACCGATCCGCAGCGTCTGATCGCGCTGCCAGTGCCTGGCAGTGATGTGGTGGGCAGTGTGCAAATGCCGCGCCGCTCCCTGTCATTGCATTTGGACGATCTGGCCTCTGAGCGGCAGTCTGTGGTGATTGACGGCCAACTGGCACGCCAGGGTGCACGGCTGGAGGGCGGTGGGCGTGTTGTGCAGGTGCGCCCCAGCGAGGCGGTGGTTACCGAGCGGCTGGGTCGTCAGACTTTGACGCTGCCTCAGGGGGAACTGCGGGTGGGAACGCTGCGCTGGCCCGACGGATCGCTGGCAAGCATTAATACCCAGGAGTTCCGCTCGGGTCTGCCGGGCGGACAACCTGGCCCTATCAAGAGCTTGCCATGACCACGAAGGCCCGCCGGCAGCAGACAGACAACGTGACTCGCGGCTCGACGCGTGCATCGCGTTGTGGGCTCCCGTTGGCTTCTCCTCATGACCATTTCAAGAAATCACGCTAGTAGCGCCAAGGACAGCGACATGAACAATCCTCCATTTTTCAAGCCATTGGCGCTGGTATGTGCCGCCCTGGTGCTGGCTGGTTGCGCCAGCCCTTCGCCCCGCAGCGCTTCCAGCCTCCCGCCGCCAGATACCACTGCAGCAGACCAGATGCGCGAGCACGCTGCGCAAGAGGCCCAGCGTTTGCTGGTACATCAGCAGATGTTGCTGGCCGAAATCAACAAGACGGCAGCGGCACCTGTCATCGCTCCGGTGGCCCCGGTGTTCGATCCTCTGGAAGGCAAGCTGATCAATGTGGCCATGTCCCGAGCCAGCATCAGCCAGATCTTGAGTGCGTTTGCCGACGCAGGAAACCTGAACCTGATCGTTGATCCCAATGTGCTGAAGGGCGGGCAGCTTGCCGACATGCACTTGCGCCAGGTGACACTGCGTGAAGGCTTCAACGAAGTGCTGCGCACCTATGACGTGGCTGGCGAATTCCGCGGCAATACGCTGCGCGTGAACCTTACCGAGGAGAAGTTCTTTTCATTGAACTTTCTCAATACCAAGACCAGCATCCAGATGGGCTCTGGCGGTAACGTTTTCGGCASCTCCAATTCGGGCGGCGGGGGCGGAAGCGGGAGTGGAAGCAGCGGGGGCGGCGGATCGGGTGCCCAACAGGGCAGCCTGACCATGTCGGGCTCTGGCGGCGGAAGTACGGATCCGTACCTGGAAATCGAAACCGCCCTCAAGTCGGTATTGGGTGACTCGCACCAAGACCGCCTGGCCCAGCAGCAGCAAATGCAGCAGCAGAACCTGACCATGACGACCCCGGGCTCGTCCTCGTCGCCTTGGATTGGGAGTGGGGCTAACCCAACACGTCCCGCCCAGTTGCCGCAGGCGCCCTTGGCCACGATGAATGAAGACAGCGGCTTCACATTGAACAAGATGACTGGCACGCTGTACGTGAAAGCCCGTCCCTCCAAGATGCGCGCCGTCGAGAAGATGTTGGCCCAGGTGCACAAGGTGCTGGGCAAGCAGGTGTATGTCGAGGCTCAGCTGATCGATGTACAGCTGTCTGACAACTTCGAGTTTGGTGTGGACTGGACGTCCTTGCGCAGCCGTCTGGCGGCAGGCTTTGGTTCGTCGCCCATGCAGCTGGGTGGCAGCTCGGGTACGTTGCCGAATGCCGGCACGGGCTACCCTTCGCGGGCCATTTCCATCCCCGCAGCGCTGATCGGTAGCGTGGCTGGGCCTGCACTGGGCGTGTCTTACCAAGGCAGCAACTATGGCATTGTGATCAATGCACTGCGCTCCTACGGAAATCTGAAGGTACTGTCCAATCCCAACGTGCAAGTGCGCAACGGCACGCCTGCATTGCTGTCCGTTGGCACTAGCTCGCGCTACGTGTCGCAGTCCGCATCCACGCAAACCGTTCCTGGTGGCGGTGCGTCCACTACATCTTCCAGCGTACAGACTGACACCGTGTTCTCCGGTGTCATGGTGGGGGTGCTGCCCATGGTCCGTGACGATGGCCGCATCGAGCTGTTGCTGAATCCCATGCAGAGCGATGTCGACCCTGCCAGCCTGCAACTGGTGGCTGTGGGGGGAGACAATCTCGTCTCTCTTCCCAAGGTGAGCTACAAGGGGCTGACCACGACCTTGAACGTGGGCGATGGCGACGTGGTGGTGGTCGGGGGGTTGATCGACCAGCGCAGCTCCAATAACGACCGTGGAGCACCTGGGGTGTCTGACGTGCCTTTGCTGGGCAAGCTGTTCGGCAATGAGAACAAAGTGCACGGAAGCCGTGAGCTGGTGATCGTCTTGCGGGTGCGTGTGCTATGAGCCTCATCCACGACGCGCTGAAATCCATGGATGCGCCTCAAGATTCCAAGCCTGCCATGGCAAGGGCTTCCAAGGCGGCGGTGCGTGGCCGTCCTGCATGGCTGGATGCCATGCTGGCTTTCGCCGTCGTATTGGGGGCGGGGATTCTGGGGTGGTTTGTCTGGCAGACCCAGATGAAGCCCAAGGCACTGCCGCCGCCGATGGCTGCTGCGCCAAGTCCGGCCCCCGCTGCAACGCCAGCCCCGGTGGCGGTCGCTTCGCCCGTCGCTGAAACGGCTGCGCCTGCTGCGGCATTGCCAACGCCAGTGACGGTATCCGCTGCTGACCCTGCTGCGGCCGCCAACTCTGCCATGGCTGCTGCTCCTGCACCGGTAGTTCCTGCGCCTGTTGCCGTGCCAGTTCCCGCAGTCGCTGTGGCGGCTCCCGCAGCTGCGCCCGTGCAGTCAGCGACTCCCGCTCCGGCAGTTGCCATGGAGCCTGCTGCGCCCAAGATGGTCGTGGCGACCAGCCCACGCAGTGATGCTGCTACGCCCGCACCCGCCGCGGTGACCCGCAGCAGTGCGACGCGACAGGCGCATGGTGCCAACCGCTCCAGTACGCCGGCTGCGCCCGCAGTGGCGACGGCCCCGGCCGTGGATGACACTCCGGTGGAGCTGCGCTTTGCCCGTTTCGTCGCCGCCATGAAAGAGTCGCGTACGGCCGATGCTGAACGTGAATTAGCTGCGTTGAAGGAGCGTCTGCCGGCAGGGTCTTTGGGACTGTTGCGCGCGCAAGCCTGGTTTGACCTGCGCGCCGGCCGCGATGCTGCTGCTGCAGACGGTTATCGCGCCATCCTTGAGCGGCTGCCAGGCGATGAAGAAGCTGCCATCAACCTGGCCAGCATCCAGTCGCGCCAGCAAAAGACTGAAGAAGCCCGCGCAACCCTTGATGCCGCATCGCGACTGCAACCAGATTCGGCTGCGTTGCGGGCCGCATTGGCCCAGTTCACCCCTGCTGCACGCCAATGACGGCCAATTCCATCTATGCCACGCTGGGGTTGTCACGCAACCCGTTTCCGCCGACGCCGGATGCGGGTTCGTACTTCTTCACGCCTCGGCTGGAGGAGGATTTCGCGGAGATCGTGCACTGCATCGAGGCGCGCAAGGGCTTTGTTCTTCTGACAGGAGAAGTGGGGCTGGGCAAGAGCACTTTGGTGCGGCGCCTGCTGGACACCCTCAGTGGCAAGAACTGCCACTCAGCGCTGATCCTGAACACCTTTTTGCAAGACAGCGCTCTGTTGTCGGCCATACAGTCGGACTTCGGTTTGCCACCCTCGGACTCCGTGGAGCAGGGACTGGCGCGACTGACCGAGTTCCTAATCGCGGGGCATCAGGCAGGCGAGATCAGCTTGCTGGTGATCGATGATGCGCAGAACCTCAGTGTGGAATCGCTCGAGCTGGTGCGCTTGTTGTGCAATCTGGAAACCGGCCAGGAAAAGCTGTTGCAGATCCTGCTGGTCGGACAGCCCGAGCTTGAGGAAACCCTGGCGACGCCGGAGTTGCGTCAGCTCAAGAGTCGCATCATCAAACACGCTCGGCTGTCGGGTCTGCAAAAGGATGAAGTCACCCGTTACTTCGACTTTCGCGTGAACGCTGCGGGCGCAGAGGGGCGCCTCTCCATCGAACCTGCAGCTGCGGACGTTTTGCACCGGGCCACGCAGGGAAACCTGCGACGCATTCACTTGGTGCTGGACCGTTGTCTGTACGGTTTGGCGAGTACCAGGGCATCTGTGGTGACCGAGCCCCTTGTTCAGCGTGCGGTGGCCGATCTGCCTGCATTGGGGGATGAAGCCGCAGTGATCGCCAAGGTGACTGGTGGCCATCGCGGTCGCAAGGCCTGGGTGCTCGCTGGCCTGCTGGCGGGCACGACAGCAACAGTCGCGTTGGCCAGCTGGGGGTTGGCTACCCAACCCAGCGAGCATGTATCGCCAGCAGCCCCCGTGGTGGCAGCTCCCGCCCCCGAGGTAGTTCGGCCAACGGTGTCGGGCGAGGCCTCAGCATTACCGCCCAATGGCAGCTCTGCGACCGCCTTCGTGGCGACTGCACCGACACCCAAGGCGCAGCCTGCGGCTGCGGTACCTGCTCGCCAAGCCTGTGAAAACCAGCTCAAGGCGGCAGCTGCTGCTGACGAGGTGGTGCATGTTTACCGCCTGCCCGATGGCATGGCCGACAGCCTGAAACCGTCGACTCGCCTGTGCCGCTTCAATGTGGACAAGGAGTCCTGGGTCGCATGGCTGAGTCGCAACAACACGCGCAATATCGAGGCCGCCGAGCAGGTCACGCGCAAGGTGCAGGGCAAGCTCAAGGGCATGGGCCTTCTGGACAAGCGTGAGCCTGACGACGGTTTTTTTGGTTCGAAGACTGGAGAGGCGTTCGCCCGCTTTCAACTGCAGCAGGGTCTGCCGCCGACTGGCAAGCCCGACGAACTGACCTTCTTACTTCTGGAGCATCAGGATGCATCCCCCCGCTGAATCATTGCTAGAGGCCTCGGGCCAGTTGCAGCCCGCAGGCCCTACGGCCGAGGATCGCCTGGCGGTGCTGCGTGACAAGAGTCCTTCCCTGGGCGCTGCATTGGTCAATGCCGGCCTTGTGTCTGCAGTCGCCATCGACTATGTGTTGCAAAAACAGAAGATCGAGAAGGTGCCTATGGGCAACCTTCTGGTGGAGCTGGGTTTCGCAAGTGCCAACGAGGTCGCACGCCAGCTTGCTGGCCAGCGCGGACTGCGCTTTGTCAACGCCGATGAAATGCCGGAGCCCGATACGGCCGTAGCCGGCATCTTTAACCGATCGTTGTGCCTGACTTATGGCTTCCTGCCTGTGCGGGAAAACGACGAGGGCCTGATCGAGGTAGTGCTTGGCGACGCACAGCCTGATACGGTGACCGAACTTGTGCAGCGCAAGCTGGGCAAGGGATGCCATTTTTTCCAAGGTGAATTCGATAGTGTTGCCCAGGCCATCCAGCAGCACTATTACTTCGCAGAGCACCCGCCGGCACGCCTGATAGAGAGCGAGGTCCGCAAGCTTGAAGCCGACGTAGATCGTGCTTACAGCCCCGCCCGTTTGCTGGAACACATGCTCCACCTGGCGGTGCGCGAACGGGCGACGGATATCCATCTGGCGCCCACGGCGCGTAGCCGTTCGGTGCTGCTGCGCGTAGACGGTGTTTTGCGTCCGGTGTTCGCGCTCTCGCCGGCCCTGGACCGCCTGGTGGTCTACGTCAAGCTGCAGGCCGACATGGATGCCAGCGAACAGCGCCTGCCCCAGGACGGTAGCTTTACGGCACAGGTGATGGAGCACAACTTCACCATCCGTGTCTCCACCTTGATCTCTGAATTTGGCGAGCGCATGGTGCTGCGCCTTTTGCCCGAACGCAGCAACCTGGACAAGCTGGCAGACCTCGGTTTTCTGGAGGAGGATGTTGCTGTCATGGCCAAGGCGTTCTCGCGTCCGCACGGCCTCATCCTGATCACGGGCCCTACCGGCTCAGGCAAGAGCACGACGCTGCATGCCGCGCTGCGCATGCAGCCCTTGATTGAGCGCAATGTGCTGACCGTGGAGGACCCGGTGGAGTACCGCGTCCCGGTCGCCTGCCAGACCGAAGTGAACCGCCGTGCGGGCTATGAGTTCGCCAATGCCATGCGGCACTTTCTTCGGCATGACCCCGACATCATCCTGGTGGGCGAAATCCGGGACTCTGAGACTGCTCGTGCTGCGTTGGACGCTTCCTCTACAGGTCACCTGGTGTTGTCGACCTTGCACGTGGGCAGCATTTTTGGGGTGATGCCTCGCCTCAAGCTGCTGGGCGTGGACACGGAAACGATTGCCGAAAACCTGGTGGCAGTGATCAACCAGCGCCTTGTGCGCCGCATTTGTCCACACTGCGCCAAGCCACGTCTTGCGACTGACGATGAGCGCCGCTGGCTGGGGCAGGGCGCTGCGGGCGAAATGCTGCAGGTGTTCCATGGTGCCGGCTGCCATCACTGCCGCGACACGGGGTATCTGGGCCGCCTGCCGGTGTACGAAATGCTGGTGGTCAACCGTGATCTGGCGGACGCCATCGCCTCTGATGCCACGCGGGCCGAAATGCGGCAACGCGCACTGGCAGCGGGCATGCGCCCCATCTTGACGTTGGCGCGACACCGCGTGTTGGCAGGTGAGACCACGATGGAGGAAATCCTCCGCACCGTGGGCGAGGACTGAGCCGCTTTGGCGGAAGCATTGCATGGCCAATCTCAACACTTATTACTACCGCGTACTGCTGCCCCATGGCGGGGTGCGCTCGGGTCTGTTGCGCCTGGCAGTCAAGCGCGACTTATCGGCTCGCATGCGGCTGGAGGCCGACACTGACGGCACGGTGATCAGCCTCTGGCGTTTTCCTGCCTGGCTTGCAGTGGTGGCCGATGCGCTGTTGCATCTGTTCCGAAAGCAAGTGCGTGGCGAAGACCTTGCGGGCTTCCTTCGCGACCTGGGCCTCATGATGCGCGCAGGCGTTCCCGCCCTCGATGCGCTGACCACCCTGGTGGAAGAAAGCCATAGTGTTGGCAACCCTGCCATGGCGTCCGTTGCACGCAACATGCTGGACGACCTGAACGCGGGTGTGGGCATGACCGAAGCTTTCAACCGGCACCCCAATGTGTTCCCTGAGACGGTGCGTAACCTCATCTCCATCGGGGACCAGACAGGTACTCTGGACCGCATGCTGGGCGAAGCCGCGGAGCACGTGGAGCGCATGATCAATATCCGGCGCGATATCAAGAC
>NZ_JBGFFF010000024.1:0-40515 GCF_056175785.1 Acidovorax sp. LjRoot204 | reverse complement strand
GATTGCGCTGAGCACCAAGGGCCGTGGGCCGGACTACACCATCAACTCCGGCATTCTGGCCACCGAGGACTTCGCCGCACAGAACCCGCAGCTCACGCAGCGCCTGGTCACGCAGCTTGTGCGCGCCGCCCACTGGTCTTCGCAAGAGGGCAACCGCGATGCGCTCATCAAGCTCTACGCCGACAACAGCGGCAACCCCGAGCTGTCGTTCCGCGAGGAGCTGGCGGGCGACAACCTGAACGCCCGATATTCGCCGCTGCTCGACGAGGGCTTCATCGCTGGTTACCAGGGCGTGCTGGATGACGGCGTCAAGCTGGGGCTGATCCGCCAGACGTTTGACGTGAAGGCCTGGTTCCAGCCCGCCTTCGTGCAGCAGGCCGTCAAGGACCTCAAGCTCGACAAGCAGTGGCGCGAGACCGATGCCGCCGGCAAGGCCAAGGGGGCTGCATGAGCATCACCACCAATGTGGCCGCCTCCGCTTCCACCCAAGCGCCCAACATCGTCTTTATCCTGGCCGACGACCTGGGCTGGGCCGACCTGAGCGTGTACGGCCAGGCCGACTTCACCACGCCGCACCTCGATGCGCTGGCGGGCGAGGGCGTGCGCTTTACCCAGGCTTATGCCAACTCGGCTGTGTGCTCGGCCACGCGGTTTGCGCTGATCACCGGGCGCTACCAGTACCGCCTGCGCGGCGGGCTGGAGGAACCCCTGGTGCGCAAGGCCCATGTGCACGGCCTGCCGCCGGAGCACCCCACGCTGCCATCGTTGCTGCGCGATGCGGGCTATGACACGGCGTTGATTGGCAAGTGGCACCTGGGCAGCCTGCCCACCTTCGGCCCGCTCAAGAGTGGCTACGACCGCTTCTTTGGCAACTATGGCGGTGCCATCGACTACTTCACGCACAAGCCCGGCGTGGGCGATGCCGTGGCGCGCGATTTGTACGAAGGCGAGGTGCCGGTGGAGCGCGTGGGCTACTACACCCAGCTGCTGGCCGATGAGGCCACGCGCTGGATCGGCGAGCGCAGCGCGGCCAAGCCGTTCTTTCTGTCGCTGCACTTCACCGCGCCCCACTGGCCCTGGGTGGGGCCGGAGGACGAAGAAATATCGCTGGGCCTGAAAGACCTCTTTCACTACGACGGCGGCAACCTCGCCACCTATGCGCGCATGGTGCGCTCGCTCGACAAGGCGGTGGGCCAGGTGCTCGATGCGCTCAAGGCACAAGGCCTGGCCGACAACACCATCGTCGTCTTCACCAGCGACAACGGCGGCGAGCGCTTTTCCAAGACGTGGCCCTTCACCGGCCAGAAGACCGAGTTGCTCGAAGGCGGGATCCGCGTGCCCACGCTGCTGCGCTGGCCTGCGCGCATTGCCCCGCAGGTGAGCGACCAGGTCACCGCCACCATGGACTGGCTGCCCACGCTGCTGGCCGCTGCGGGCGTGGCGCCCCATGCCGACTACCCGCCTGACGGCGAGAGCATCCTGCCCGTGCTGGAGGGCCATGCGCCTGCGCACCCGCGCACTCTGTTCTGGCGTTACAAGTCGCAGCGCCAGCGCGCCGTGCGCGAGGGCCGCTTCAAGTACCTGCGCATCAACGACAACGAGTTTTTGTTCGACGTGGAAGCCGACACGCTGGAGCGCGCCAACCTGCGCCACAAGCACCCCGAAGTGTTTGAACGCCTGAGCGCGGCGTGGGAGCAGTGGAATGCGCAGTTCCTGCCCATCACCGACGAGGTCATCACCCACGGGCTGTCGCCCGACATCCAGGCCGACCGCTATGTGCCCGACCTGTCCCAGCGGGGCATGTAAGGCCCGCACGGGCAAAAAACCAAAGAAAAGTGACTGATGCGCTAGTGAAATATGCGCTTGATGATATTAAAAACATAGTGTTTACAGGCCCTGCGCTACGGGCTGTCTGGTTACGGAACGCATGGGGCCGTCGCCAACACGGTCCCGCGCGGTGGCAGTCACATCGACATTGTGAGACCGGCTTTTATCCATGAACTTTCAGCAACTGCGCTCTGTGCGCGAAACCGTGCGGCGGGGCTTCAACCTGACCGAAGTGGCACACATCCTGCACACCTCGCAGCCCGGGGTGAGCCGCCAGATCCGCGAGCTGGAGGAAGAGCTGGGCGTGGAGATTTTTGTGCGGGCGGGCAAGCGCCTCACGGGCCTGACCCCGCCTGGCGAAGTGCTGTTGCCCACAGTCGAGCGCCTGCTGCTGGAGGCCGACAACCTCAGGCGTGCCGGCCAGGACTTCAGCGACAGCGCGCAGGGGCGCCTGTCGGTGGCGGCCACGCACTCGCAGGCGCGCTATGCGCTGCCCCAGGTGGTGCGCGACTTTCGGGCGTTGTTCCCGCAGGTGTCGCTGCACCTGCACCAGGGCTCGCCCCGCCAGGTGGCAGAGATGCTGTTGTCCGGCGAGGCCGACATCGGCGTGGCCACCGAGGCGCTGGCCGGCTACGACGCCCTGGTCACCCTGCCGTGCTACCGCTGGACGCACAGCATCGTGGTGCCCCCGGGCCACCGCTTGCTGGACCTGCCCGGCCCGGTGACGCTGGAGCAATTGGCGCAATACCCCATCATCACCTACGAGCTGGGCTACACCGGTCGTGCGCACATCGACGAGGCCTTTGCGCGCGAAGGCATTGCGCCCGACATCGTGCTCACCGCCATGGACGCTGACGTGATCAAGACCTATGTGGAGCTGGACATGGGCGTGGGCATCGTCGCGTCCATCGCGGTCGATGAAGAGCGCGACCGCCACCTGCGGCTCATCGACGCGGGCCATCTGTTCGAGGTCAACCTCACCCGGCTGGGTCTGCGGCGAGGTGCCTGGCTGCGCGGGTATGCCTACAGCTTCATTCAGAGCTTTGTACCCACGCTGACACGGGACGTTGTGGAGCAGGCGGTTGTGCATTCCGCAAGCGTGGATGGAGGAGCCTCGTAGGGCTCTTGATGCGCCCGGGTTGGGTAGGCCCGGGGGCAGGGCAGCCGCACATCCCCGTGTCCACCGCAGTGATGACGGCATGAGGGCATGAGCCTGCACATGCCTTCCACCGCCATGTCGGGCGTCGCAGCCAGGTCGCTTTATGGGAGGTGTGCAGTCGCGCTGCCTTGTCCTTCGACGCCTACGACCCCGTCGCCCCGCCGTTGCCTGCGGGGTGTCGAGCTGCGCCGCCAGGTACGCAGAAGAAGGCGGGYGGCGCTGGCCAGTGCTTCGTCGAGTGCGCAGCGCCAGTCTTTGGCCACCGAAGACACCACGACCGCCCCAGCTCCGTCGGTGCGCAGGGCGATCTGGCAACGCTTGTCGGGGCCGCCCCGGGGACCGTTGATATCATCCAGCTTGATTTCAGCGCGTGGCACCAGAGCGTTCAGCCGCCGAAAGGCAAAGCGAACGCGACGCTCCACGGCATCACGCATCAGTGCGGCTTCGGGGTGGCGTGTTCTGAAAAGAATCTGCATTTGCGATCTCCTGAGTTGAGGATGACACCGTAGCCCGCAGCTTGGCGGCCAACCAGCAGGAAATTACTTCGTTGAATCTCTGAAAATTCTGTGCTTCGGCTGCGATTTCTCTGCCGATGAATCACATCGGTTTTCTGGATGTGTATGTCAGAGAAAACCTGCTTCTTTTCAGCGGATGGGGGGCACACATTAAAGGCTTCTTCCTGTTCGCAGTTTTCCGCCTCAAAGGAGCCGTCCGTGAAACCCTGGTCTGGAATCTCATCGCTCATTTTCTCCCTGCGTCATCGCCTTGTGCGCTGGCTCTCCCGTGTTGCCGTGGCTCGGGCACCCGTGCTGCGGCGCGTGCCGGTCAAAGTGCCGCTGCGGGTGCAAGCCCAATACCGCGACGGCTGGCAGCCGCGTTCACGCTATCGCCGCTAGGGCGGCGCGCTGGGTCAACCATTGCTTGCTTGTCACCTTTGTCATTGCACGTACCCCATATCAAGGAAATCAGAAATGCGTAGCTATCCCCGCAATAGCCCCGAAGCGGTAGCCCGAGTCATCGCCTTGCTGTTGATATCGGATGGCCATGTCAGCCGGTCCGAGCTGGATGCCTTGCATGGGCTTCACATAGAGCAGGACCTGGGCTTGCCGCGCGGCGGCTTTGCCAAGGTGTTGCACGGCCTGTGCGAGGACCTGTGGATGGGTATACATGAACAGCGCGTTTTGATCGCCAGCATTGATGGCCCCACGCTGACTTTGTTGCTCGCTGAGGTGACCGACCCCGCCCAGCGGCGCAAGGCCCTGGAGTTCGCTTACGCAGCCGCTACGGCTGACAGTCACCTGGCACAGAGTGAGTGGTGGCTGATGAATGCAGCGCGCCAGTATTGGCAAACGGGCTTCATGCCCACTGAGCTCGGCCGCTACGAGCTGGCGCATGCTGTCTGACGCGGCTGCGGCTGCGGCTGCAAGTGCAAGCATCAACAAGGGGGATGCTGGTTGCGCGGGAAGCCCGCTAGGCTGTGCCCAGCCCGGCAGAAGCATCCACCAACTGCCGCACCAGAGGGTGGTGCTGCCCCCGGCGCGACCAGATGGCGTGGACTTCCTCAAAGAGCTGCGGGCATTCGCCCAACAGGCGCAGCCCACGCACCAGCCCCACATCTTGCGCACCTAACCGACTCACCGGAAATACCCCTAGCCCCCGCGCTGCAAACACGGCCAGCAAGGCGCTGTCCTCAAACTCACCCACCACGCGTGGTTGCAGACCCAGGTCTTGAAACCACGCATCCAGCGTGGCACGCAACGGCGCGTGGTGTGTGGGCAGCAGCACCGGCAAATCTTGCAGTGATTGGGGAAAGCGGTCGCGCGCTGCCTTCTTGACCTGCGATGCCGGCCCGTACCACTGCAGCGGCGAGCGCGCGATGCGTTCGCTGGTCAGGCGTTGCTGCGGGATGCGCGGCGCTGCCTGCCCGGCCAGCACCACGTCCAGCTGGTGCAGGGCCAGCTCGGACAGCAGTTCGTCCGACTCTCCCTCGTGGCACACCAGCCGCAGATGGGGCGTTGCCAGCACCGGCTCCAGCAGCGCATGGGCTGCCAGTTTGGAGATACCGTCCGACAGCCCCACCGACAACCGCGCCACACGGGCCGTGGCGGCCTCACGCACTTCTTCTTCAATGTACTGACCCAGTTGAAAAATCTCTTCGGCCCGGCTGAACGCGGCCTGCCCGGCTTCGGTCAGCGCCACACCGCGCCCCGAGGGCTTGAGAAGCTGGTGGCCCAGCGACTTTTCCAGGTCCCGCACCTGGGCGCTGATGGTCTGCACTGCCATCTCCAGCCGGTCTGCGGCCCGGGCAAAGCCGCCTTCCTTGGCAACCATCCAGAAGTAGTACAGGTGGCGGTAGTTCAGCATGCGTGGCCTCAGGTTCGAGAAAACCGAATGCTAGGTGCGGCCCGGGCTGGTGTCTATGTCACGCCGGTTTGCCCATACTCATCGCTTGCCATTTGTGCAACTCAAGGAGGTTTTGCATGTTCTACGCAATCAACTGGTTTCTTTCATTGGCCTTGCTGGCCCTGTGGTCGCTGGCGTGCTGGGCTCTGCATGCAGTCACCGTGTGGGTGGTGTCCAGTGCGGGCGCCTTGGCAGGGGGCCGCACGGTGGCGGATGTAATCTTGTTGCCCACCTGGCTCAAGGCCTGGATGCCTCCCGAGCTGATGGGGCAGTGGGAGGCTTTGGTCTCCTCCGCGGGCCCCATCGTGCAGGCCGTGCTGGAGGCGGTGCCAGCTCTGGCAGGCGCGGTGACGTTCCTGGCCTGGGCGCTGTGGGGGGTAGGTGCCGTGGTGCTCGTGGCACTGGCTGCCGGGATTCACATCCTCATTGCGCTGGCCCAACGCCGTGGCGGTGGTCCCGGTACCCCGCAGCCCGCGTTGGTCCGCTGAGTGGGGTCAGCTTGGTGCCCCGCATGCTCAGGGCAGCGACTTCACGCCCTCAAACGCCGCGTTCAGCGCCGCCTCGGCGGCTAGCAGGCGCTGCCGGGCTTCACCCGACCAGGCGCGGTCCTTGGCCAGCGTGTCCTTGGCAGCGGCCACCATGCGCGCGACCTCCTGGGGCTGGGGGCCGCCTGTGCCGGTGCGGGTCAGCACCATCTCGGCGGGGGACAGGGCGCGGCGGAATTCCTTCTCCGTCAGGGGCAGGCGCTGGTCCTTGATGTCGTACTTTTTGCCCGCTTCGCGGTAGATGCGCACGGCTTCGGCATACGGAAAGTCCTTGGGCCGGATGTTGCGTTCCTTGGCATACACCACCACGTCCGACGCAAAGTGGTGACCCACCCGGAACGGAATGGCATGGGTACGCTGCAGGGTTTCGGCCAGCTCCATCGACGTGGTCCATTCGGATTCCAGTTCGTCCAGTGCGCGGGCTGGGTCGATGCGCAGAGAGTCCAGCACATCGGCCAACTGCTGCAGCATCTCCACGCCCTGGACAAAAGTCTTAGCGCTAGCGGGGCTCCAGGTGTTCTTGTAGTCGATCATGCCGGGCGTGACGTTATGGGCGCGCCACAGCGATGCCTGGGCCGACGCCACCACATCGCTGGCCTTGGCGCGGGTGTTCTGGATGATGCCCGGGTTCGCCTTTTGCGGCATGGCGCTGCTGGTGTAGGTCTTGGAGCTGGCCAGCAGCAGCCATGGCCGGGTCTGGTGGTACTGGGTGTGCACATCCTGCATGAAAGCGCCCACGCGGATGGCGGTGGAGCTGGCGATGGACGTGGCCTCGATCGGGATGTCATACGTGCTGATCTGCCCGGCATCCAGCGAGTTGACGATGAGCCCGTCAAACCCCAGCAGTTGCGCCAGGCGCTCCCGGTTGATGCCCCAGCTGGAGTTGGCCAGCACCGCCGTGCCCATGGGGCTGAGGTTGATGCGGGCATAGGCCTCGCGGATGCGTGCCGAGTCGCGGGCGAACGAATCGGCAAACGCCATGAGGTAGTGCCCATAGCTGATGGGCATGGCCTGCACGCCATTGGTGTAGGCGGGCACATAGGTGGCGGTATGCGCCTGTGCGATGGTGATGAGCCGTGCGCGCACCTGGTCCAGGGCATCGGCAAAGTCCAGCATCTCCAGGCGCAACTGCGCAGCGTTCAGGGTGGAGTGGATGTCCTGGCGACTGCGCCCGGTGTGGATCAGCGTGGCCTCTGGACCCACGGCGTCCGTGATGATCTTCTCGACCTGCAGCACATCGGTGGGGCGCTTGCCGCCCGGGGCCGTCGCCTGCGTGATCGACAACTCCACGCCCCTCGCAATGCGGCCCGCCTGGGCTTTGGGGATGATGCCTTGCTCCACGTTGACCACGGTCGATGCCATGTTGATGCGGCCAAACCAGTAGAAGGTGTCCTGCGACTTGGACAAGGCGCTGGTGGCGTCCCCCTTGACCAGCCCCTGGATCTTGGCGACCTGTGCCTGGCATTCGGCGGTGGTCTTGCAGGCGGTGTCCAGGGTGTCTGCGGCCTGTGCCTGGCCCATGGCCAGGATGGCGCCCACGACCGGAGCGAGCAGGAAGTGGGTGGAGCGCAAGGTGATCGTGCGCAGGGGCTGGCGCTGAGGTGATGGCATGGTGGTTTGTCTCCTGAGATCTCTCGCATCCAGCGGCGGGCTGGTGCGGGAATAAGATTCGTTAATTGAATGCATCTGGCGTGGGTTTGCCCCTTGCCAGCGCGCGATCGTTCCATAGCAGGCGCCGCAAGGCCAATGCTTCTTTTTCAAGTGAATTCAGTTTTTGAATAAGCCATGCCGGATTTGACGCCTTCCGTCCTGTTCAACCGCATCCTGGGGCGGGTACGCCTCAAGCACYTGCAGCTGGCCATTGCAATCGCCGACCTGCAAAGCCTGCACCGGGCTGCTTCCTCCATTGGCCTGAGCCAGCCCGCCGCGACCCATGCGCTGGTCGAGCTGGAAAGCTCTCTGGGCGGCCCTCTGTTCGAGCGGCACTCCAAGGGCATGCGCTTGACCCGCCTGGGAGAGGCGGTCCTGCCGCTGTTGCGCGCATCGCTGGTTCCGCTCCAGGCCGCCGCAGGCAATGCTGCGCTGTTGCAGCAGGGCGCAGCGTCCGCGCTGATCCGCATCGGCAGCATTGCGGCGGGCATCAACGGCCTGCTCACGATGGCCATCCCGACCTACGTTGCCGCACACCCGGATGCGGCCATCGATGTCCACGAGGTCACGATCGACAATTTGCTGGAGAGCATCCAGGAGGGGACGCTGGACCTGGCCATCTGCCGCGAACCGACCCCGCTGCCGCAAGGGTTCGCGTTTTGCGCCGCGCTGCAGGATGGGTTTGTGGTGGCCTGTCGCCCGGAGCATCCTCTGACCCGGCAGGCCACCGTCACGGCCGCAGAGCTGCTGGCGCAGCGCTGGCTGGCCCCACCCCTGACCGGGCTGGGACCCCAGCAGGTGGAGAGCCTCTTCGATGAACTGGGTGGTGTGCCCGAGCTGTGCCGCGTGTCGAGCCGTTCGACCGAGATTGCATACGCCATGCTGGCCGACAGCGACATGCTGATGTGCGCGCCCGCCAGCCTGCTGCGGCCGCTGGTTCAGCGTGGAGAGCTGGCGGTGTTGCCGTGGAAGTCACAGGCGGTGGGGCCGCTGGGCATATTGGTCAAGGCAGATGTGCTGGCGCACCAGAGCCACCCGTGTCACAGCCTCATCGAGCATGTGCTGGCCGTTGGGGCGGGGCTGGGTCGCTGACCGCCATCAGCCAAACGCTGCGACGGCGCTCCCGGCGTTTTGTCAGCCGCCCTGGTCGCCTGCATCGCCCTGAGCAGGGCCCAGCGCTTGCATCAGCATTTCCACCAGCGCGCGCAGCCGGGGCACCCGGCGCAGGTCCCGGTGGTAACCCAGCCACACATCGCGCCCTGGCGGCGCTGGGGCGACCTCCACCCTTTGCAGGCCGGGGTGCGAGTCACCCAACGGGCAAGGCAATACGGCCAGGCCCGCGCCCGATGCGCAGGCCACGGCCTGCACGTGCCGGTTGTTGCTGCGAAACGCGATGCGCGCCGAAGGAAAGGCCTCGCGCAACCAGGCCGCGTCCGGCATCTCGCTGAAGCCCAGGTCCATGGTGATGAGGCGGACGTCCGCACCGTCCGTGGGCATGTCTGCGCCCCGCTGCATGTACAGCGCATAGGGCACATGCATCAGCCGCCGCTGTATGACGTCGGGCTCGTCAAAAGGAACGATGCGCGCCACCACGTCCGCCTCGCGGCGCGCCAGGCTGAAGAGGCGCGCATCGGTCAGGAGTTCGATGCTGACGCGGGGGTGGTGGTTGGTGAACGCGGCGCACAGCGGCGCCAGCACATGCAGTCCAAACCAGTCAGAGGTCGATACCCGCAGCGCGCCTTCCAGCTGTTGGTCTGCGCCGTCCAGTTGGCGGGAGAACGACAGCGCCTGCGCTTCCATGCCCTCGGCGTGGCGCAGCACGGCGGCTCCTTCGTCGGTCAGGACGAAGCCCTCGGAGGTCCGCTGGAACAGGGTGTGGCCCAGAGAAAGCTCCAGCGCCTTCAGCCTGCGGCCCATGGTGGGCTGGCTTTGTTGGAGGGCGCGGCCTGCCGCACCCAGAGTGCCGTGCCGGGCAATGGCCAAGAACACCTGTACGTCATCCCAGTTCATCGGCTGGATCATACAAAAGTGAATGACAAGGTTTCAATCTTGTGGCTTTTCATTCAAAAGCGAAAGGTGAAAACTGGCGGCACTGTTCAACCCCACGAAGGAAAACGCCATGTCCACCTCTCCCGTCCCCACCATGCAGGCCCTGGTGCTCGCATCCCCCCACGGCGCACTGACCCCCACCTTGCTGCCCCGGCCCCAGCCCGCGGCGGGCCAGGTGCTGGTCCGCATCCACGCCAGCGGCGTGAACCCGCTGGACACCAAGATCCGCGTGGGCGCCGCCGAGCACGCCCAGCAACCACTGCCCGCCGTTTTGGGCATGGACCTCGCCGGCGTGGTGGAGGCGGTGGGGCAGGGCGTCTCTCGCTTCAAGGTGGGGGATGCGGTGTATGGCTTTACCGGCGGCATCGGCGGGCTGCAAGGCAGCCTCGCGCAATACGCGGCGGTGGATGCCCGGCTGTTGGCCCACAAGCCAGGCCGGCTGACCATGCGCCAGGCAGCGGCCTTGCCGCTGGTCTTCATCACCGCCTGGGAAGGACTGGTGGACCGCGCCAACGTGCGCAGCGGGCACAAGGTGCTGGTGCATGGCGGCGCCGGGGGCGTGGGCCATGTGGCGGTGCAGCTGGCCCGCGCGCGGGGTGCCGAAGTGTTCGCCACGGGCACGGCGGCGCAGGCCGGTTACATCCGGTCCCTGGGCGCCACGCCGATTGACCATGAAACGACTTCGGTCGAGGCCTATGTCCACGCGTTCACCGACGGCCAGGGCTTCGATATCGTTTACGACACCGTGGGTGGGCCAGTGCTGGATGCGTCGTTTGTGGCCGTCCGCCGCTACTCGGGCCACGTGGTGACGTCGCTGGGCTGGGGCACCCACAAGCTGGCGCCGCTGTCGTTCCGGGGTGCTACTTTCTCTGGGGTGTTCACGCTACTTCCCATTCTGACGGGGGAGTTCCGTGAACACCACGGCGAGATCATGGAGCAGGCCACCTTGCTCGCGGAAGCGGGGCAACTGGAGCCATTGCTCGACCCCACCAGCTTCACGCTGGATACGGCCGAAGCGGCACACGCCCTGGTCGCCAGCGGCCACGCCCGTGGCAAGGTGGTGGTGAGCGTGCTGCCATGAGCCAGCCGGGTCAACCTTTGGCAGCAAGCGCCAGCGGGCCAGCCAGCAGGGGCGACGCAGCAGGCCTGCGGCATGGTGCGGTGGTCCCCACGCACGAACACCTGCGCCACGTGGCGGATGCGCTGATCGCGGCCACCAACGCATTGGCGGTGGAGCGGGTGCTCGCCCTTTTTGCACACGATGCCGTGATCGACGACCCCTCCACGGGCCACCGTTTTGATGGCCATGCCGGAATACGCCGCTATGTCGAACAGTACTTCGTCGGTTACCAGACGGTGACCCGGTTCCTGTCGATGCAACGCCTGGGGCCGCAGCGCGCGAGGGTGCGGGTGGACTTCACGGGGGATTTTGGTCACGAGATCGGCAAGCTCGATATCACCCTGAACGCCCAGGGCCTGATAGCCCGGCTGGATGCCGACCTGGAATGAGCGGTGTGAATGGCTTGGCTGCGCGACGGCCCTGAGGGCTGGCGTGCGGCACCAGGCTGCACGAGGCGGAGGTGGGCGGCGCTGTGCTGTTTTGATGCGTAATTTGATCAAAAACAGCCTGAAGCGCTAGTGAATCATGTGGTTTTTGATATCAAAAAGAGAGCGAATTGATCCGACTCAACGCGGTAAGCACCCCGCAAACCCCCTGGGCCCTGCCGCCGAGACATCCGCCAGCGTCACGGCCTCCAGCCGGTCGTTCTGCCCCGGTATCTTGGTCAGCCGCTGGCCGTTCTGCCAGCGCCACTGGGTGCCGTCAAAACTGTAGATGAAGGTGTGCGTGCGGTTGGACAGCAGGTGCGCGGGGGTGAGGGTGATGGCCTGGGCGGCGGCTTCGGTGGGTGCGTGGGCCTGGGCCTCGTTGTCCTTGATGACGAGCTTGCCTACGTAGGGTGTCACGGTGGATTCGGTGCGAGTGACTTCGGGCTGGACCAGGGCGGGGCTGTAGCCGGTCAGGGTCCAGTCGCCCGCGGCGCCAGGCAGTACATGGGGTTGCCGTGCGGCCAGGAACTGGGTGCACGCGGTGGTGATGGCATCGAAGCTGGTGGTGGCGGGGCCGGTGGCTTCGGGCTTGCTGCAGCCTGCCAGGCCCACCACCATGGCGGCAGCGGCTGCCAGGTGGAGGGGGGCGCAGGAGCGGAGGGTGGGCTGGGTCATCAGGCGTGAGGCGGGGGGTCGTCGAGAAGTTCGGCCGCACGGCCAGGCGGCTGCGGGGCTGGCTGCATTGTGGGCGGCTGGTTGCGGTGGGTCTTGACGGACATCAAGGCGCGTGGGCTTTTACGGCAATGTGGTGGGCAGGGCCAGCGCGCCTTCGTCACCCCGGTACCAGCGCAGCAGAGCGCTGGGTGCGTGGAGCGGTGTGCCGCCCAGGGCTGCCTGCACGGCGGCGTTGAGTTCGTGGGCGCTCGCGGGCAAGGGCTGGTCGCGGTAGGCCAGGGCGGTGCCGGCCATCAGCGCTTCGGCGTCCACCAGCAGGCGCAGGTTTTGCGGGATGGTGGGCGATTGCTCTGCACAGTGCGCAGCCGACAAGGAATGCGCCTTGCGGCAGGCGGCAGGGCGCACGCTGTAGATGGCACACTGATCATTGACGAGGAAGCTGCAGGGCTGGCGTGTGCTGCCCGCGCTTGCCGCCGCCACGTGCTGCTGCAGGCGCAGCAGGGTTGTGGCCTGGTCCGCGCCGGGCAGCGTGCGCAGGTGCTGGGCGATGTGCAGCACTTCGGGCTCCGTCGCCTCCACGCGCAGGTGGCAGCAGTGGGCGCAGCCCGCCTGGCACGCTGGCTGGGGGCCGGTGGCGCGGGCTTGTTCTGCCACGGTATCCAGGCCCTTGTGCAGTTGTGCGATGAAATCGACGGCGGCCTGGGCAGCGGGCTCGGTGGCCTCGGCGGACTGGGTGGCGGCAATGGCGTCGGTGCCATGGGCTGCTGCGCCCTGCATGGCGTGGGCCTGCACCGCCCGCAAGGCCCGCCCGGCCGCGCTGCGCACGCGGGCGATGGACTGCAGGAAAGCCGCTTGCTCTGCCTCGGTCAGTGCTGGGTTGGGCGGGCTCGTCATGGGGATGTGGGGAGCGTGCCGGAGGGGGCAGGCGCATCGGGTGCCAACGGCAGCCACACGCTGGCCGCCAAGCCAGATCCGTCGGTTGTGTCGCGGGCTGCAGCCAGTTCCAGCCGTCCTTCCATCAGCTGCACATACCGCGCCACGATGGCCAGGCCCAGTCCCGCACCCTGGCCCAGGCGCTGGCCCTGGTCGCCCTGCGCCCAGCGCTGTTGCAGCTGCTGCGCCAGCGTGGCGTCCACGCCGGGGCCGTTGTCGGTCACGCGCAGCACGCCAAAGCCAGGCTCGGTATGCAGTGCCACGGTGATGCGGGGCGGCGTGCCGCGCCCGTAGCGCAGTGCATTGTCCAGCAGGTTGTTCAGGATGCCTTCGACCAGCGCTGTGTTGCCCCGCACCACCACGGCGTGGTCCAGCCCCTCGGCGCCCAGGTCCACCCCCAGGACATCGGCGCGTGGCAGGTAGCGCAGCAGCACGTCGCGCACCAGCGTGTGCAAGGCCAAGGGCTGCAACGTCAGCGCGATGCCACCCTCGGCCGCACGGGCCAGGGCCAGCAGCTGGTCCACGGTGCGGCTGGCGCGCTGCTCGGCTTGGGCGATGCCCTCGATTTCGCTGCGCCAGACGGCCGGGTCGTTGTGGGCCAGCGCGTGGGCGGCCTGGGCGCGGATGCCTGCGAGCGGTGTACGCAGCTCGTGCGCCACGTTGCCCGCAAATTCGCGCTGCGCATGCAGGCTTTGCTGCACCCGCGCCAGCAAGCCGTCCAGGGCCACACCCAGACGTTGCACGTCGCTGGTGCTGGCTTGTTGTGTCAGCGCGGGCGGCAGGGGTTGCAGGTCGGCGGCGTCACGCTGGTCCATGGCGTCCTGCAGTGCACCCAGCGGATGCAGGTCGCGCTCGATGCCACGCAGCAGCCACGACCCCAGCACCACCAGCAGCCACAGCTGGGCCAGGCCCGAGTACACCAGCAGCCTGCGCAGCAGCTGCGTGCGCTCGGCGGTGGTCTGCGCCATGACGACGGTGAAAGAGGGCGGCCCCGCAATCTGCAAGGTGGCGCGCCGCAGCTCGCGCCCGTCTTGCGAAAGCTGCGAAAAGGCGTGGCTGCTGCCCGCCGCCACCACACCCGGCGCCAAGTGAGGGTCGCCAGCGATGAAGCTGCCATCGGGCGCGTACACCGCAAACCATACGGTTTCGCTCTGGTCAAAACGCAGCAGACCCACCTCGCGCGGCGTGAGGTCCAGCCGCAAAGGGGCGCGCGCAGGATCTGTCGGCTGGCCGCCGCGCACATGGGCGGCCACGGCGTGTGCGTCATCGAGCAACGCTCGGTCAAATGCCTCGGCCACAAAGTGGTTGCCCACGCCCAGCACCACCGTGCTGCCCAGCCCCCAGATCAGCACCAGCGACAGCAGCACGCGCCGGCCGATGCGCTGGCGCAGGTCGGGCGGCTGCTGGTGCAGCGGTGCGGGGCCGGGTTCAGGACTGGCCAACGTCATCCTCTAGCACGTAACCCAGCCCACGCAGCGTGCGGATGGCCGCGCCGCTGCCCGCAATCTTGCGCCGCAGGCGGGAGAACGAGGCCTCCAGCGCGTTTTCGCCCACCACCTCACTGCCGTCCGACAGGCGCGAGGACAAGTCGCCCTTGCTCAGCACACGGCCGGGCGGGGTCATCAGCTCCCACAGCAAATCGAACTCGCGCGCGGGCAGCTCCAGCGGTTGCCCGGCCACGCTGACGCGGCGAGCCTGGCGGTCCAGCACCAGCTGGCCCACGGTGACGATGTCGGCGGTGCCGCTGGCGCGCCGCAGCAGCGCGCGCAGGCGCGCTTCCACCTCTTTGAGTTCATAGGGYTTGCCCAGATAGTCGTCGGCGCCGGCGTCCAGCCCGGCAATGCGCTCCTCGGTGCTGTCGCGGGCACTGAGCACCAGCACGGGGGTGCGGTCGCCGCGCGCACGGGCGCTGCGCAGGGCGGTGAGACCGCTGCCCAGACCGCTGCGCGCGTGGGCAGCGTGGGGCAGGTTCAGGTCCAGCAGCACAGCGTCGAAAGCCTGTACGGCCCACCAGTGCTGGGCTTCTTCGACGGTATGGGCCAGCTCGACACGGTGGCCCGCGTTYTCGAGGCCCTGGGCCATGGTGCGGCTGAGCACCGGGTCGTCTTCCACCAGGAGGAGGCGCATGGAGGTCGGGGTTCTACGTGAAATTACGCATGGCCAAGATCAGCCTGCGATCAGGTTCGATGGAGATAGTCTGCCCGTCAGCATACCCCAGCCCTGCGCGCCGTTTGCACCGCCGGATGGGGTCGTCCAGCCTATCAGGAGACAACCTTTACATGATCAACCGCAATCTACTCAGAGGCTTTGCCCTCATGGCTTTGGCGCTGGGCTTTGGCCTGCCGTCCATGAGCTATTCGCTGGGGACGCTCGGCCGCGCAGGGCCGGGCATGTTCCCGTTCATCGTCAGCTGCATGCTGTTTGTGATCGGGGTCATCACCGTGGTGCGCGCGCGCCTGGTGGCGCCGGTGCCCATGGACTTCCAGGTGCGCAACATCGCCATCATTCTGGGCAGCCTGTGTGGCTTTGCGGCGCTGTCGCACTTTGTGAACATGATCGCGGGCATCGTSTTYMTGGTGTTCTGCTCGGGGTTTGCGGGTACGTCGTACTCGTGGAAGCGCAACCTGAAGATCGCTGCGGTGCTGGTCGGCATCGCGTTTGCATTCCAAAAGCTGCTGGGCGTGAGCCTGCCGCTGTACTGAGGTCGCCGCCATGGAAGTGTTGAACAACCTTGCGTTTGGCTTCAGCCACGCGCTGACGCTGCAGAACCTGATGTWCTGCGCCMTSGGCTGCACSGTGGGMACMCTGGTGGGCYTGCTGCCGGGCCTSGGSCCGCTGGCCACCATCAGCCTGCTGCTGCCGCTGACCTATTCCATCGACACCACCGGCGCRCTSATCATGCTGGCCGGYATYTACTACGGTGCGCAGTACGGCGACAGCGTGAGCGCSATCACSATGAAGATCCCGCATGCGAGCAGYATCGTGGCSTGYATCGACGGSTAYGCGATGACGCTGAAAGGGAAAACGGGGCTGGCCCTGTTCACCGCCGGGTTCTCCAGCTTCATCGGGGGCACGGTGGCCATTGTGGTGCTGGCGTTCCTGGCGCCCAGCCTGGGCGAGGTGGCCTTTTTGTTCGGCCCTGCCGACTACTGCGCGCTGATGCTGGTGGGTTTTGTGTGCGTGAGCTTCGTGACCACCGGCAGCCTGCTCAATGGCCTAGCCATGTGTCTGGTGGGCGTCTTGCTGGGCTCCATCGGTACCGACGTGAACAGCGGCCTGGCCCGCTTTACCTGGGATGCCCCGTTCCTGGCCGACGGCGTGGGCATTGTGAGCATYGCGCTSGGCTGCTTCGGCATYGCCGARATCRCCAAGAACCTSGACTCSCGYGARGARCGCTCGCCCTTCAACGGCAAGATCAASCTCATKCCSACCTGGSCCGARTTCAAGCGSATCATCCCSAGCGCGCTGCGYGGCAGYGTGRTSGGCTCSWTCCTGGGCATCCTGCCCGGCGGCGGCCCCRYSATCGCSCAGTTYGCSGCCTAYGCGCTSGACAAGAAGGTCAGCAAGTACMGSCACGARATCGGCACCGGCTGCATCGAAGGCGTGGCCGGCCAGGCTGCAGCGGACGAGGCGGCTGCACGCACCAGCTTCATCCCGCTGATGAGCATCGGTATCCCCGAGAACGCCGTGATGGCGCTGATGATGGCCGCGTTCATCATCAAGGGCATCCAGCCCGGSCCSAACATGATTGCCGGCCACCCCGAACTCTTCTGGGGYCTGGTSGCCAGCATGTGGATCGGCAACTGCTTCCTGCTGGTGCTGAACGTGCCGCTGGTGCGCTACTGGCTSTCGGTGTTCAAGATTCCGTACARCGTGTTGTTCCCSKCGATCTTGTTCTTCTGCTGCATTGGCACCTACAGCATCAACAACAACCTGGACGATGTGTTCATCACTGTGGCGTTTGGTGCGCTGGGCTACTTGTTCATGCGGCTGGAGATGGACCCCTCGCCGCTGATGCTGGGCTTCATCCTGGGCCCCATGCTCGAAGAGAACTTCCGCCGCTCCATGCTGCTGTCGCGCGGCAGCTTTGAGGTGTTCATCAACCGTCCTATCAGCGGCACGCTGATCAGCCTGATCGCCGCATTCGTCTTGTGGCAAACGGTGGCGTTTTTCCGCCAGCGTGGCAAGGCCAAGGAGCTGGTGGTGACGGAGCCCGTTGCATCCTGAAGATTGACTCTCTGTGTGCCGCTTTGGCGGCCTTTGCAAGGCCGGTCCCCAACGGGTGACCGGCCTTTTTTTGTGGCTCAGCCTCTCAGTCCACCCGCCACCATGCGGGCAGCAGCGCACGCACCTGGGCCTGCGCAAACCGGTCGTCCATCAGGTGCACCACGCCCTCGTCGCTGGGCGTGCGGATCACGCGGCCTGCGGCCTGCACCACCTTTTGCAGGCCGGGRTAGAGGTAGGTGTAGTCGTAGCCCGCGCCAAACAGCGCCTGCACGCGCTCGCGGATCTGTTCGTTGACGGGGTTGACCTGCGGCAGGCCCAGCGTGGCCAGAAAGGCGCCGATCAACCGCTTGCCCGGCAGGTCGATGCCCTCGGCAAACGCGCCACCCAGCACAGCAAAGGCAATGCCCCGACTGCTGTCGGTAAAGCGCGCCAGAAAATCGCGCTGCTCGCCCTCCAGCATGCGGCGCGACTGGCACCAGTGCGGCACATCGGGGTGCTGCTGCGCAAACAGTGCGGCAGCCTGCTGCAGGTAGTCATAGCTGCTGAAAAACGCCAGGTAGTTGCCGGGCCGCTCGCGAAACTGCTGCGCCATCAGCGCCGCGATGGGCGCGAGGGACGCCGCGCGGTGCGGGTAGCGCGTGGAAATGTGGCGCGCCACCTGCACCTGCAGCTGGTGCGCGGCAAAGGGCGATTCCACGTCCACCCACACATGATCGTCGGGCAGGCCCAGCAGGTCGGCGTAGTAGCGCGCGGGCTGCAGCGTGGCCGAAAACAAGGTGCTGGTGTGCGCGGCTTGCAGCCGGGGCTGCAAGAAGGGTGCGGGCACCACGTTGCGGATGCAGACCACAGAATCGCCGGGTTTGGAGGACCGCTGGTGGTGGGCGGCAGAAGCCTGGGTGATGTCCACCATCGAATGCGCATCGAGCAGGTCGGCCATGCGCTGCAGGTGCAGGGCATCGAAGTAGAACGTTTGCAGCGCGCCGTCTGGCTCCGTGGGGTGGTCGGTGAAGTGTTCGGTGAGCGTGGTGGTGCACTGCTGCAGCGCGGCCAGCAGCTTGTCGGGGAAGGTTTCGAGCACCGTGTACGGGGCCGTCTGCGCCTTGTCCAGCGCCACCCAGGCGCGGCGCACCTTGTCCAGCGCCTTCTTCACGGGCGCGTGCTGCGCAGCGGTGGGGCTGCTGCGGGCCTGGGCCAGGGCGGCGGGGTGCAGCTCGGCGGTGAACATCTTGCGGCCACGCTCCACCAGGTTGTGGGCCTCGTCCACCAGCAGCGCCGTGCGCCACTGGTTGGCCTGGGCCAGGCCGTGCAGCAGCCCGCCCTGGTCAAAGTAGTAGTTGTAGTCGCCCACCACCACATCGGCCCAGCGGGCCAGTTCCTGGCTCAGGTAGTAGGGGCAGACGTCATGCTGCAGGGCCACGTCGCGCACACGGGCTTGTTGCAGGACGGGCGCGGGTTTGTCTGCGCTGGCGGGGGCCACGGCGGCAGCGCGGGCGGCAGGCAGCCGGTCGTAAAAGCCCCGGGCCAGCGGGCAGGATTCGCCGTGGCAGGCCTTATCGGGGTGCTCGCACGCCTTGTCGCGCGCCACCAGCTCCAGCACACGCAGCGGCAGTGCGGGTGCGTTGTTGGACAGGCGCGCCAGCGCATCCAGCGCCATCTGCCTTCCCGAGGTTTTGGCCGCCAGGAAGAACACCTTGTCGATGTGCTGCGCAGGCGCAGCCTTGAGCAGTGGGAACAGCGTGCCCATGGTCTTGCCAATGCCCGTGGGCGCCTGGGCCAGCAGGCAGCGGCCGGCCACTGCCGTCTTGTACACGGCCTCGGCCAGCGGGCGCTGGCCGGTGCGAAAGTCGCCAAACGGAAATGCCAAGGTGGTCAGTGCCGCGTCGCGTGCGGCACGGTGGGCCACCTGCTGTTCGGCCCAGGCAATGATGCGCTGGCACTGGGCCTCGAAGTGCTGGCGCAAGTCGTCGGCGCTACAACGCTCGGTGAACACCGTCTCCTGCTGCGTGCCCACGTCCAGATACACCAGCGCCACTTCGATGTGCGCCAGCTGCTCCTGCTCGCACAGCAGCCAGCCATACACCTTGGCCTGCGCCCAGTGCAGGTGGCGGTGCGATGCGGGCTGGCGGTCCAGCCGCCCTTTGAAGGTCTTGACCTCGTCGATGCGTTGCTGCGCGGGGTCGTAGCCATCGGCCCGGCCGCGCACGCGCAGGCTTTGGTAACTGCCGCTCAGTGCCACCTCTGCGCGGTAGCCTGCACCCCGGCGCGACGCTGCCACCGCATGACCCGCCATGCCCTCCAGCGCGGTGGGTGCGGGCGTAAAGCGCAGGTCCAGGTCGCCTTGCTTGGCGGTGAACTCGCACAACTCGCGCACCGCCACGGTGTAGGTCATGGCGGGGTGGTCGGGGTGTCGGTGGCGGGAGGAGCAGGCTCTCCCAAATGGGTCTGAGCCATGTCGTCATCGCTGCGCAGCGGCGTGGCTTTGCACAGCGCCATCCACACAGAAAAGGGCAGGGTGCAGCGGTTGTGCCGCGCGGGGCGCAGCAGCTCAAAGCGCCCGTCCTCCACACTGCCATGTAGCACCCAGATGCCGAAGTGCTCGGGGATCTCTTCGGGCTCGGCTATGCCTGCCGGGAAGACGTAGTAACACTCCTCGCACAGCCACTGATAGGCCTGCCGCTTGGCGTCGTGCCGCAGGTCTGACAGCAGGTCGGCCCGGCTCGCCTTCACCTCGTGCACCATGGGCTGCAGGTAGGCGGGCACCGAGGTATTGCGCACCGAGAACAGATCGGGCCGGGCCATGCGCCACACATTGGCAGCGGCGCGGGCAGCCGGGGCGTGGTCATCCTCGGCCCACAGCGGTGCCATGGCGGGCGCGGTGTTGGCGGGCGCATCGGCCGTGGCCGCAGGCGGCACTACATCCCCCATCGGCACGGTGTCGATCACCGCGCGCAGTGACAGTTCGGTCCATACGATGCGCCCCGAAGCCAGCAACTGCGCTGCAAACTTCTGCCCCAGCCGGTCGTGCAGGCTCAGCGCCCGCACGCCACGCTGGCGGGCCTGCGCCAGGGTGCGGATGCCTTCGTCGGTGAGGCGCAGGGTTTCGCAACCATCGGTCGCAATGTGCAGACTGATGAGGCCCGCAGCCAGCAGGTCAATCTCCAGCCCATCCTTGCACGGCCAGCCTGCCGAGCGCCAGATCTGCATCAGGCGCGTGCGGTGAAAGCGGGTGATCGGGGCGGAGCGTGGGGAGTCCGAAGTGGGGGAGGGCAGCACCGTCATGGCGGGGTGGGTGGGCTGGCGTGGCACTGATTTTAATCACAGTGTCTGGCAGGGGCTGCTTTTTGGACAAGGGTAGAACAGGGTTGCAGAGGAGTTGGGGGTCTGATCGGCACCTGGCGCAATATGGGTGGGTGCTAACAGCTATTGAAATGTGAGCATTCCCTCGTTGACATTCCGAGGGAGAAGCAATGAGTCACCAGGGGCCTGAATGAGGACGGTCCTGCCCGCCATTGGGCTAACAACCGGAAGTTGTTGTCGCGTGGCCGTCTATGCCGCAGGAAAATTGGAAGCGGTTGCGAGAGGCTGCAGCGCAGGGTTTGCAGCCGGTCAGTGTTCTGACGCTGATAGCAGGCTACCGGGCAACAGCAATCCTTATCCCATACCCTGCCAACGTCCTCTGCTCACCGGCTCCCAACCTGCTGTCGCGCTGTCATCAGCGCATTGCCCAGCGCGCTCACGCTGGGTAGTTCGCTGCCTGCCGGGGTCATGCAAACGAGCAGCTTTCTCCGAGACCAAGCATCAGATAGCCCTAGGATCTGGGTGCCTGACTTGGCAAAGCGCGCAGCCGCGCTCTCGGACATGACCGCCACTCCCACGCCTTCGGCTACCAATTGCGCGACAGCGTCAAATCCGCCCAGACGCACCCGATGGCGCGGGACCCGGCCACTGCGACTGGCCTGTGCTGCCAGAAAGCGGCTGAGTCCACTCTCCCGGGCCAAACCCACAAAGGGATGCTCTAGCAATTCGCCATACGCCACGGAGCGGCGGCGGCCCAAAGACCAGCGCTTTGGCAAGAGTGCCACCAGACGGTCATCGACCCATGGCTGCACAAGCAGCCCAGAGGTGTCGACGTAATCGGCGACGATGCCCAGGTCGGCGGTGCCACGGCGCAATGCCTCTACGACCGCCTCGCTCGAAAGCTCTTGCACGTCCACATCAAGATCAGGGGTCTTCACCAAGAATTGGCCAATCGTGCGCGGAAGGCTCTCGGACATAGCGGCTGTGTTGCACAGCAGCCGAACGGTCCCGCGCAATCCATGACCAAAGCTCGCCATCTCTACATGCAGCGATTCGAGCTCAGCCAGCACGCGGTTGGCATGGCGCAGCAGAGCGCGTCCCGCATCGGTGGGTATTGCGCCCGATTTGGACCGCTCCAACAACCGCGAACCGGTCGCGTCTTCAAGACCCTTGAGGCGAGCGCTGGCCGCAGCCAACGACAGATTCACGGACGAAGCAGCGGCAGTGATGGTTCCATGCTCCATCACGGCGGCAAAGAGGTGCAGGTCAAACGGATCAACGCGGTAATCCGTGGTGCGGCGCTTAGGGGTACTCATGACCGCCATCCTACGGAATACGCGAAGGATCTGTTCACTGCTATCCGATGGACAGCACTTGGGCCATGCACACACCATGGGGCATGGACATATTGCAGCTCTTGATGGTGGTCGTTGTTTTCGTTCTGGCCGGTGGTGTGAAGGGCGTCACCGGCATGGGGCTGCCTACAGTAGCCGTGAGCTTGCTCGGGCTGTGGATGCCCCCTGTGCAAGCCGCCGCACTGTTGGTCATACCCTCGCTGGCAACCAATATCGCGCAATGCCGTGGCCCTCACCTGCGCTCGCTGGTATCCCGGCTGTGGCCCGGTTGGCTGGCAATCGCGATCGTGACTGTGAGCGCGCCCGGTCTCGGGGACGCCGTTTCCGCACAAACGACCAAGGGCTGGCTGGGCGTGATTCTCATGGCCTATGGCATCTGGGGCTTGTGGCGACCTCAGCTGCCCGATCTTTCGCTCACCAGCAAATGGCTCAGCCTGCCGACAGGCGCGGCCACCGGGTTCGTGACGGCACTCACGGCCGTCTTCGTATTGCCCTGGGTTCCCTACTTGCAGACGCTGCGGCTGGGCAAGGACGAGATGGTGCAAGCGCTGGGCCTTTCATTCACCGTGGCCACTCTGTCGCTCGCCGTGAAAGTGCAGATGTCCGCCCCTTTGGGGTTGATCTCGTCGTCTGTTGCTATTGCAGTCGGTGGAGCATTGATCGGCGCATTTTGCGGGCTCAAGCTTGGTGAGCTGCTACGTAGCCGCCTTGTCGGCCCCGTCTTCCAGAAGGCACTTTTTATGGTGTTCCTCGGATTGGGTGCTGCCAATCTGATCCAGGCACACTGACACAGTATGAGCGGACAAAAGGAGTTGCTTGAGGCTGCAGCCTTGTTAGAGCGGGCTTACCGGCTGGCACACGTGTTGCAAGGCGAAGGTTTGCTTGAAATCGGAAGCAGACAGTTTGTTGCAGACGAGCTTGTCGAGGTGCTTGATGAAGCTCGTGTGGCGTTTTTTGCAGCCTGTGATTTGCCCAAACCGCTCTGACTTTCTCTGAGCTGACAGAGTCATCCCCGTACCAGCAAGCGTTCGAAAGATGAAACTGGGCGACTGCTTCTGGCCTGTTGATCTGGCGCAATCCATTCATGAGCCCCGTTCGAGCCGAGGCTGCCGAAGCCCTGGGCAAGCTGAGGTACAGCGCCATCGATACTCTGGAGTAAACCGCGCCGCATCAATAACAAGGCGCCCAACCACCTCACCACTCCGCAAAACTCCCATCCCGGTGCCGYCACACCGGGTTCCTCCATCGGTGCCCCTCCTGCGCCCGCTCGCGCACATAGTCTTCGTTCACCTCAATCCCTAGCCCCGGCCCGGTGGGGATGGCGACCATCCCGTCCTGGTACGCAAACACCCCGGGGTTGGACACATAGTCCATCAGGTCGTTGGCCTGGTTGTAGTGGATGCCCAGGCTCTGCTCCTGGATGAAGGCGTTGTAGCAAACCGCATMCAGCTGCAGGTTGGCCGCCAGGGCAATCGGGCCCAGCGGGCAGTGCAGGGCCAGGGCCACGTCGTAGGCCTCGGCCATGCTGGCGATCTTGCGGGTCTCGGTGATGCCGCCTGCGTGCGAGGGGTCGGGCTGGATGATGTCCGCATAGCCGCCTTGCAGCACGCGCTTGAAGTCCCAGCGCGAGTACAGGCGCTCGCCCAGGGCGATGGGGGTGGAGGAGATGCGGGCGATTTCCTTCAGCGCCTCTTCGTGTTCGCTCAGCACAGGCTCTTCGATGAACATGAGCTTGTAGGGCTCCAGCTCCTTGACCAGCACCTTGGCCATGGGCCGGTGCACGCGGCCRTGAAAGTCCACGCCAATCCCCACATTCGGCCCCACGGCCTCACGCACTGCGGCCACGTTTTGAAGGCAACGCTCCACCTTGTCGTAGCTGTCCACGTACTGCACCTCTTCGGTGCCGTTCATCTTCACGGCCGTGAAGCCGCGCGCCACGGCGGCCTGGGCAGCGGCGGCCGTCTCGCTGGGGCGGTCTCCGCCAATCCAGCTGTAGACCTTGATGTGGCTGCGCACATTGCCACCCAGCAGCTCGGACACGGGCACGCCCAACGCCTTGCCCTTGATGTCCCACAGGGCCTGGTCGATCCCGGCCAGTGCGCTCATGTGCACGCCGCCGCCCCGGTAAAAGCCGCCCCGGTACAGCACGGTCCAATGGTCTTCGATGTGGCGTGGGTCTTTGCCAATGAGGTAGTCAGCCAGTTCATCGACCGCAGCGGCCACGGTGTGCGCGCGGCCTTCCAGCACGGGCTCACCCCAGCCAGTGATGCCTTCGTCCGTTTCGATTTTGAGGAAGCACCAGCGCGGCGGGACGATGAACGTGGTGAGTCGGGTGATCTTCATGGGGGATGGGCAGTCGGTTCAGAAGTGCTGGATTGGCTGGAACGAGTGGGGGGGCGGTTCAGGCCGTGGCGGGCGCGGTGCCAAAGGACGCCTGCCACGCCCGCGCAAACGCTGCCGCCTTGTGCGCGACTTCGGGGGCCTGGTCGCCGGGCCGGTACAGGGCCGAGCCCAGGCCAAAGCCGCTGGCGCCAGCGGCGGCATAGGGCGCGATGCTCTCGGGCACGATGCCGCCCACGGGCACCAGCGCCATGGGCGGCGTGATGACGGCGCGCCAGGCCTTGAGCACATGGGGCGGCAGCGCCTCGGCAGGGAAGAGCTTGAGCATGTTGGCGCCCGCTGCCAGCGCGGCATAGGCCTCGGTCAGCGTGGCCACGCCTGGCGCGCAGGCCATGCCGGCAGCGCGGGCGGCCCGGATCACATCGGGGTCGCTGTGGGGCATGACGATGATCTGCCCGCCGGCTGCCGCCACATCGGCCACGGCATCGATGGAGAGCACGGTGCCTGCGCCCACGAGGCAGTCGGCGGGCAGTGCATCGCGCAGCGCGCGGATGCTGGCCAGCGGCTCGGGCGAGTTGAGTGGCACTTCGATGATGCGAAACCCTGCGTCGTACAGCGCGTGGCCGATGGCCACCACCTCGTGCGGCTGCACGCCCCGCAGGATGGCGATGAGTCCGCAGCGCTGCAGGATGTGGAACAGGGCTTTGTCGATGGGGTTCATGCAGCCAGGCTCCCGGCGGTGAAGGGGTGTGAGGGGGAGGGTGCGGGCGCAACGACCAGCCCTGCCGCCAGCGCGATCTGCCACAGCCCGGTGGCCGTGGCCTGCGAGGCGATGGTGGGTGCGGCAAAGCCATGGGTCTGCAGCGCGACGGCGTAGCGGCGGCACAGGTCGGGCTCGCCGCATAGCACCAGCGTTTGTGGTGTTGTTGGGGTTTGATCCTGTGCGCGGCTCAGGCTCGCCACCTCGTGCCCGATCAGCAGGCCCGAGAGGTAGTCCGCTTGCGCGGTAGGCGCCAGCGCGCCGGTCAGCCCCAGCGTGCGGGTGCTGAAGATGTGCGAGAGCAGTCCCAGCGCGGCATCGCTGCCCCGCGCCACCTCCAGCCCGCGCGCAAAGGCATCGTCGTCGGGTGCCGCTGCGGCCTGCATGGTCTTGCCCAGAATCGTGTGGCCGCGCAGGGCCGCAAACAACTCGCCGGTCATGAAGGTGTGGAACTGCTCGATGCGCCCCTGGCGCGCCAGCACCCATTTGCTGTGCGTACCGGGCAGGCCTATGAGCACGGGCGCATCCGCAGGCAGCGCAAGGCCCGCCAGCACGCCCAGCACCTGGGTTTCTTCGCCGCGCATCACGTTGGGCAGCGCGCCCTGCTGCAACAGGCCCGGCACGATGTGCAGCGGCGGGCCGTCGCGCCGCTCCACCAGCGTCAGGCCCCGCGCCAGTGCATCGAGCGAGGTGGGCGTCGGCAGGTACTTGGCCTCGCGCCAGCCCTGGGCGCTGCCCACCATGCCGCAGGCCAGCAGGGGCAGGCCAGGTGTGGCGGCCAGCCAGTCTCCGCAGGTGTCTTGCAGTGCGCGTTCAAACGCGGCGCCGGGCTCGCCGTCTGCCACGCTCGCGGTGGCGGGTGGCAGGTTCATGATGCCCCAGGGGCGGTGCCGCGTCTCCAGCATCTCGCCATGCGCGCCCATGCGGAAGGCCCGCAATGCGCTCGTGCCCCAGTCCAGGGCGATAAGGCCCGCTTCAGCGGGCACCAGATAACGTGCAGGCACCATGGGTGTCTTGCTTAACGCGCCCAGCGCAGCACCAGCGGGTCCAGCCGCCGTGCGATGTCGATCAGGCCGCGCCGCACATCGTGGTGCATGGCCGGGAAGGGGTGGCGGCCCGCCTCGCAGGCGATCACGCCGCCTTCTTTCATCAGGGCCTTGGCCGTGAGGATGCCGCCCTGGCGGTTCTCGTGGTTGATGAGGGGCAGCCAGCGCTGGTAGAGCGCAAACGCCTGGTCCATGTCGCCCTGGCGGTGCGCCTCGATGATGGGGCGGATGCCGTCGGGGAAGGCGCCGCCCGTCATCGCGCCCGTGGCGCCCGCGTCCAGGTCGGCCAGCAGGGTGATGGCTTCTTCGCCGTCCCAGGGGCCTTCAATGGCGTCGCCGCCCAGGCGGACCAGTTCGCGCAGCTTGCTGGCGGCGCCGGGCACTTCGATCTTGAAATAGGCCAGGTTTTCAATCTCTTGCGCCATGCGCGCCAGGAAGGGGGCCGAAAGCACGGTGCCGCTGGCGGGCGCGTCCTGCACCATAATCGGAATGCGGATCGCATCCGACACGCGGGCATAGAACTCGTAAATCTGCGCCTCGGGCACGCGGAAAGTGGCACCGTGGTAAGGCGGCATGACCATCACCATGGCCGCACCCATGTCCTGCGCGGCGCGGCTGCGCCCGGCGCACACGCGGGTGCCGTAGTGGGTGGTGGTGACGATGACCGGCACGCGGCCCGCCACGTGCTCCAGCGATGTGCGGGTGAGGACTTCGCGCTCGGCATCGGACAGCGAGAACTGCTCGGAGAAGTTGGCCAGGATGCACACGCCGTCCACACCGGCGTCGATCATGAAGTCGAGGCAGCGCTTCTGGCTGTCGAGATCGAGGCGGCCGTCTTCATGGAACGTGGTGGGCACCACGGGGAAGATGCCGCGGTAGCGAGGGTTCTGGAGGGAATGGGTGGCTGGCATGGCGGTGCGGGTAAGAATTTGAGTGAAATATGCCTCTAGCGCTAGTTGAATAGGCGCTGGTAGCTATTGAATCTGTAGCAATTGACTGTGACGAGCGCCTCAGTGGGGCACATCAATGCGAGTGGCGGGGCACAGCAGCCCCCCGGCAGCCGACCAAGAAGTCAAAGTCGCAACCATCGTCCGCCTGCAGTACGTGGTCCACATACAGCCGCTGGTAGCCGCCGCGTCCGCCGTTGTCCGTGCCAGCCAATGCGGCCAAGCGTGCGGCCAGTTCCTCGTCGCTGATGTCCAGGTGCAGGCGGCCGTTCTCGCAGTCCAGCTCAATGAAGTCGCCATCGCGCACGGCAGCCAGGGGGCCACCGGCTGCCGCCTCGGGCGCCACGTGCAGCACCACGGTGCCGTAGGCGGTGCCGCTCATGCGGGCGTCGGAGATGCGCACCATGTCCTTCACGCCCTGGCGCAGCAGCTTGGGCGGCAGGCCCATGTTGCCCACCTCGGCCATGCCGGGGTAGCCCTTGGGGCCGCAGTTCTTGAGCACCATCACGCAGCTTGCGTCGATGTCCAGGTTTTCATCGACGATGCGTTCCTTGTAGTGCTCCAGGTTCTCGAACACCACGGCGCGGCCCCGGTGCTTGAGCAGTTCGGGCGAGGCGGCGGAGGGCTTGAGCACCGCGCCACGCGGCGCCAGGTTGCCGCGCAGGATGCAGATGCCCCCGTCGGCAATCAGCGGGTTGTTGATCGGGCGGATCACCTCGTCGTTGTATTGGGGCGCTTCGCGCACGTTGTCCCACAGGCTCTTGCCGTTGACGGTGAGTGCGTTGGGGTGGGGCAGCAGGCCGTTCTCGCCCAGGCGGCGCAGCACGGCGGGCAGGCCGCCCGCGTAGTAGAACTCTTCCATCAGGAAGCGGCCCGAGGGCTGCAGGTCTACCAGCGTGGGCGTACCACGGCCAATGCGCGTCCAGTCCTCCAGGTCCAGCTGTACGCCGATGCGGCCTGCGATGGCCTTGAGGTGGATGACCGCGTTGGTGGAGCCGCCGATGGCGGCGTTGGTGCGGATAGCGTTCTCGAAGGCTTCGCGAGTGAGAATTTTGGAGAGCGTGAGCCCTTCGTGCGCCATTTCAACGATCCGTTTGCCCGACATGTGGGCTAGTACATACCGGCGCGAGTCCACGGCCGGGATGGCAGCGTTGTGCGGCAGCGAAGTGCCCAGCGACTCGGCCATGCAGGCCATGGTGCTGGCCGTGCCCATGGTGTTGCAGGTGCCGGCSGARCGTGACATGCCGSCYTCGGCCGMGARGAACTGGTGYWSGTTGATCTCGCCGGCYTTSAGYGACTCGTGCARSYGCCACACGGCCGTGCCCGAGCCGATGTCCTTGCCGTCGAGCTTGCCGTTGAGCATGGGCCCGCCSGTGACCACGATGGCSGGSAYRTCGCAGCTSGCSGCGCCCATCAGCARYGCRGGCGTGGTYTTGTCGCAGCCCRYSAGCAGCACSACCGCRTCGAYSGGGTTGCCGCGRATGGCYTCTTCCACRTCCATGCTSGCMAGGTTGCGCGTGAGCATGGCSGTGGGTCGCAGGTTGGATTCGCCGTTGGAGAAAACCGGGAACTCCACCGGAAAGCCGCCCGCCTCGTAGATGCCGCGCTTCACATGCTCGGCGATCTTGCGAAAGTGGGCGTTGCATGGCGTCAGCTCGGACCAGGTGTTGCAGATGCCGATCACGGGGCGGCCGTCGAACGCGTGGTCGGGGATGCCCTGGTTCTTCATCCAGCTGCGGTACATGAAGCCGTTCTTGTCGGCCGTGCCGAACCATTCGGCGGAGCGGAGTTTGCGCTTGGGGGTGGTCATGGTGGGGTGCGAGAGAAAGAGGAAAAATGAAGAGTCAACGGGCCTTGCCCGAGCGGCGCGAAAGCAGCCGCTGCAGCAGACAGAAAGCGAACAGCAGCACACCAACGACGATGCGTGTCCACCAGGAGCTGAGCGTGCCGTCGAAGGAAATCAGGGTCTGGATGATYCCGAGCATSAGCACGCCRAACAGCGTGCCCGCCACATAGCCSACGCCRCCCGTGAGCAGCGTGCCGCCAATGACCACTGCGGCAATCGCATCCAGCTCCATGCCCACGGCATGCAGGCCATAGCCCGACAGCATGTAGAACGTGAACACCACGCCCGCCAGTGCCGAGCAAAAGCCCGACAGCGTGTACACGCCAATCAGCGTACGGCGCACCGGCAGGCCCATGAGCACAGCCGAGTGCTCGCTGCCGCCCACCGCATACACGCTGCGGCCAAACGGCGTGCAGTGCGCCACAAACAGGGCAACCAGCAGCACGGCGATGGCGATGAGCGCCCCCAGCGATAGGGATGCGCCTTCCCACAGCGGCAGGCGCCACTGGGCCAGCTCGGAGTAGCCCTCGTGGGTGATGCTGATGGAGTCGATGCTGATCAGGTAGCACAGCCCCCGCGCCAGGAACATGCCTGCCAGCGTGACGATGAAGGGCTGAAGCCGAAAGCGCTCGATGAGGAAACCCATGAACGCGCCAAATGCCGTGCCCATCAGCAACACCAGCGGGATGGCGACCATCGGGTTCCAGCCCCGGTGTTCCACCAGCGCGGCCAGCACCATGGTGGTCAGCGCCACCACCGAGCCSACCGAGAGGTCGATGCCGCCCGAMAGRATCACGAASGTCATGCCCACSGCCACGAYGATSAGGAAGGCGTTGTCGATCAGCAGGTTGAGGAACACCTGGGCCGAGAAGAACCCGGTGTACAGCACCGAACCCAGCGTGGCCATGGCCACGAACAGCGAGATGGTGGCTGCCAGCGGCAGGTACTTGGGGTTGAACCGCGCGCGCGCGGCGGTGGCCTGTGGGGCAGGGTGGTTCACGGTGCCGAAGCCTGCGGTTTTGGGTACGGCGCTCATGGCAAAGCTCCCGCGCCGGGGCGGCGTGCCAGGGCGCCGACTTGCGCCCGGAACTCGGGCGACTGCAGCAGCATCACGATGAACACCACCACGGCCTTCACCACCAGGTTGATCTCGGGCGGCACGCCCAGCGAGTAGATGGCGTAGGTCAGCGTCTGGATGATGAGCGCACCAATCACGCTGCCCACCAGGCTGAAGCGGCCTCCGGTGAGGGCGGTGCCACCCAGCGTGACGGCCAGGATGGCGTCCAGCTCCAGCAGCTGCCCAGCGTTGTTGCCATCCGCGCTCTTCACGTTGGAGCTGATCAGCAGCCCCGCAATGCCCGCGCACACGCCGCAGAACACATAGGCCGCCACGATAAGCCGCCCCGCCTGCACGCCCGCTACCCGCGCCGCGGTGGGGTTGATGCCCACTGCCTGGATGAAMAGSCCSAGCGCCGTGCGCGTGATGGCSAGGTASAGCASCACGAASACYGCGGCCACKAYGAACASMGAGAACGGCAGCCCTGCCAGGTACCCACCGCCCATGAAGAAGTAGGGCKTGTAGTAGATGGTGATGATCTGCCCGTCGGYGATGAGCTGSGCAAYGCCSCGGCCCGCCACCATGAGGATCAGTGTGGCAATGATGGGCTGCATGCCCACCTTGGCGACCAGCACGCCATTCCACAGCCCGCACAGCAGCGCCACGCCGATGGCGCCCAGGATGGCGACGGGCAGTGGAAACCGGCTCTCGGTGCCCGACACCGAGCCGCCGATCAGCCACGCTGCCACGGCCGCTGCAATGGCCACCGTCGCGCCCACCGAAATATCGATGCCGCGTGTGGCAATCACCAGCGTCATGCCCAGCGAMACCAGCACCAGCGGYGCSGCGCGGTTCAGTATGTCGATGAGGCTGCCGTACAGGTGCCCATCGCGCCATTCGATGTGTAGAAAACTGGCGTTGAAAGCCGTATTGATGGCCAGCAGGAGCAGCAACGTGACGGCGGGCCACGCCAAGCGGTGTCGCATCAGCGCGGCAAAAAGGGAAGGAGAGGAGGGACGTTCAAGCATGTTCTGCGGCGATGAGTTCGTAGACGGCGTCTTCGCTGCTGCCCGCAGGCAGCTCACCCACCTTGTGGCGGTCGCGGAGCACCACGATGCGGTGCGCCACGCGCACCACCTCGCTCATTTCGGAAGAGATGAACAGAACGGCCATGCCGCCCTGGGCCAGGCGCAGGATCTSKTCCATGATTTCCTGCTTGGCSGCCACGTCGATGCCGCGCGTGGGYTCGTCSAGGATCARCAGKCGCGGCTCGRTSGCSAKCCAGCGCGCRAKSATGGCYTTTTGCTGGTTGCCRCCCGAGAGCARGCCGATGGGSKTKTCCACRCTCKCGGTCTTGATRCCCAGCAGCTTCACATAGCGTTCGGCCAGCGCCGTCTGCTCGGCGCGCGAGAGGAATTGGCCCACGCCCATGCGGGCCTGCAGCGCCAGCGCAATGTTCTCGCGCACCGACAGTTCCGCCACGATGCCGTCGGTCTTGCGCTCTTCGGGGCACAGGGCCAGGCCATGGCGGATCGCATCCATGGGGTTGGCAAACTTCACCACCTGCCCGTCGATGCGCAGCGCGCCCCGGTCAGGCTGCTCCAGGCCGAACAGCAGGCGCGCCAGCTCGGTGCGGCCCGATCCCAGCAAGCCCGCCAGGCCCACCACCTCGCCCGCGCGGATCTGCAGGTCCAGCGGCTGCAATTGCGTGTCTTGTCCCAGGCCCTCGGCTTGCAGCAGCGTGGCTTGACGGCTGTCCACGGAGGGCGCTGGTGCGGGTTGCTCCGACGCTGCGGCCAGGTCGCGGCCCAGCATGGCGGCGATCAGCGCCTGTGGCCCCAGGTCTTTGGCCAGCCACTCGCCGACCCAGCTGCCGTTGCGCAGCACGGAGATGCGGTCGGACACGGCATACACCTGGTTCAGGAAATGCGTCACAAAAACGATGGCCAGTCCCTCGCTGCGCAGGCGCCGCAGCACCTCGAAGAGCTTTTGCACTTCGTCGTCGTCCAGGCTGGAGGTGGGCTCATCCAGGATCAACACACGCGATTCGATGCTGAGTGCGCGCGCAATCGCCACCAGCTGTTGCACGGCCACGGGGTAGTTCGACAGCAGGCGCGTCACGTCGATCTGCAGGCCGATGCGCGCCACCAGATCGCGGGCGCGCTGGTGCAGCGTGGCCCAGTCGATGCGAAARCCCTGCGCSRYGCCGCAGCGCGGRTAGCGGCCCGCAAASAYGTTCTCGGCCACCGAGAGGTTSGGGCASAGGTTGACCTCCTGGTASACSGTGCTGATGCCCAGGCGCTGCGCCGCCAGCGGCGAGTCCGGCCACACCGCTTTTCCGCCCAGCCGCATCTGCCCGCCGCTGGCCTCCAGCACGCCCGTCAGCACCTTGATCAGCGTGGACTTGCCCGCACCGTTCTGCCCCATCAGCGCATGGATCTCGCCGGGGTAGAGGTTGAGCTGCACATCGCGCAGCACGGTGATGCCCGCAAACTGCTTGTGGATGCCCGAAAGCTGCAGCACAGGCGCGGCAGCGGGGGCGTGAACGGTGGATGCGTCCATGGAAACCGTCATGCCTTGTTCTTGTTGTAGACATCCACGAGCACGGCGGCCAGCAGCACGACGCCCTTGATGACCTGCTGGTAGTCGATGCCGATGCCCAGGATGGACATGCCGTTGTTCATCACGCCCATCACAAAGGCGCCGATGACCGCGCCCATCACCTTGCCCACGCCGCCCGATGCCGATGCGCCGCCGATGAAGCAGGCAGCAATCACGTCCAGCTCAAAACCCAGGCCCGCCTTGGGCGTGGCGGTGTTCAGCCGCGCCGCAAACACCAGCCCGGCCAGGGCTGCCAACACGCCCATGTTGATGAAGGCATACAGYGTGAGCCGCTCGGTCTTGATGCCCGAGAGCTTGGCCGCCTTCTCGTTGCCGCCCATGGCATAGATGCGGCGGCCGACGGTGGTGCGGCTGGTGACAAAGTCGAACAGCACGATCAGCAGCGCCATCACGATGAGCACGTTGGGCAGGCCCTTGTACGAGGCGAGCAGGTAGCTGAAGTACACCAGCAACCCGCCAAACACCACCGTGCGTGCGATGAACAGACCCGCAGGCTCTGTCTGCACGCCGTGGCGCAGCCGGTTGGCGCGCTGGCGCAGGCCGCCCACGGCCAGGGCCGCTGCCACGGCCGCGCCCAGCAGCAGCGAGGTCAGGCGCAGCCCCTCCACACTGAACAGGTCGGGGATAAAACCCGAGCTGAGCATCTGGAACGCCGAGGGGAACGGCCCCACCGACTGACCAGCCAGCAGCGCCAGCGCCAGGCCCTTGAACACCAGCATGCCCGCCAACGTGACGATGAACGAGGGGATGCGCGAGAAGGCCACAAACCCGCCTTGAATGGCGCCGATGAGGCCGCCGCACAGCAGGCACACCAGCGTGGCGGGCACAAAGTGCCAGTTGTATTCGACCATCAGCACCGCTGCCAGTGCGCCGATGAAGCCACACACCGACCCCACCGACAGGTCGATGTGCCCGGCCACGATGACCAGCAGCATGCCCAGCGCCATGATGACGATATAGCTGTTCTGCAGCACCAGGTTGGTCAGGTTCAAGGGCTGCATCAGCGTGCCCTCGGTCATGTACTGGAAAAAGGCCATGATGGCCACCAGCGTGATCAACATGCCGTATTCGCGCAGGTTGTGCTGCAGGTGCTGCAGCAGCGACTTGTCGTGACGCGCCGCAGTTGTCGGGTTGCCGTCGGCCAGCGTGCTGGCGGGGGGATGGGTGGTCTGGCTCATTTCGGTCATCAGTTCAATGCGTTGTGCGGTTCATCAGGCGCTGAAGAGGGGCGCTGCAGCTACGCGCGGCCGCCGTGCAAGGGCCGCCCCGCCGCACGGGCGGCGTCCCCCTTGGGGGGGATGGCGCGAAGCGCCTCAGGGGGGGCACTCACGATGGCTCGCATGATCTTTTCTTGCGAGGCATCTGAAGTTGGCATCTCGGCCACAAAGCGGCCTTCGTTCATCACATAGATGCGGTCCGTGATGCCCAGCAGCTCGGGCATTTCGGAGGAGATCACGATCACGCATTTGCCCTCGSCCGCCAGCTGGKCGATGAGGGTGTAGATCTCRTACTTGGCGCCCACGTCGATGCCGCGCGTGGGCTCGTCGAGGATGAGCACTTCGGGGCTGGTGAACAGCCATTTGCTCAGCACCACTTTTTGCTGGTTGCCGCCCGACAGATTCAGCGTCTTCTGGTCCACGCCCGAGCAGCGGATGCGCAGCTTCTCGCGGTAGTCCTGTGCCACGCGGTGTTCCTGACCGCTGTCGATCACGCTGGCGAACGACACGCCCGGCAGGTTGGCCAGCGAGGTGTTGAACTGGATGTCTTCGTTCAGCACCAGGCCATTGCCCTTGCGGTCTTCGGTCACATAGGCCAGTCCGTGGCGCACGGCCTTTTCCACCGTGCTCACGTCGATGGGCTGGCCGTGCAGCCGCACTTCGCCGCTGATGCGCTGGCCCCACGAGCGGCCGAAGATGCTCATGGCCAGCTCGGTGCGGCCTGCGCCCATCAGGCCCGCAATGCCCACAATCTCGCCGCGCCGCACATTCAGGTCGATGCCCTTGAGGTGCTCGCGGTCGCTGCGCTGCGGGTGGTGGGCGCGCCAGTTGCGCACCTCAAAAACAATGTCGCCCACTTGTGGCTGGCGCTGGGGGTAGCGGTCGCTCATCTTGCGGCCCACCATGGCCTGGATCACGCGGTCTTCGCTCACCGGGCCTTCGCGGCAGTCCAGCATCTGCACGGTGCTGCCATCGCGCAGCACGGTGATGGCATCGGCCACGCGTGAGATTTCGTTGAGCTTGTGCGAGATCAGGATGCAGGTGATGCCCTGGGCTTTCAGCTCCAGCAGCAGGTCCAGCAGGGCCTGGCTGTCGTTTTCGTTCAGGCTGGCGGTGGGCTCGTCCAGGATCAGCAGGCGCACCTTGCGCGACAGCGCCTTGGCAATCTCCACCAGCTGCTGCTTGCCCACACCCAGCTGGCCCACCGGTGTGTCAGGCGACTCGCGCAGGCCCACCTTGTGCAGCAGCGCCTGTGCGCGGCTGTGTGCGGCCATCCAGTCAATGACGCCGTGCCGCGCGGTTTCGTTGCCAAGGAAGATGTTCTCGGCAATCGACAGCAGCGGCACCAGCGCCAGCTCCTGGTGAATGATGATGATGCCCAGGTGCTCGCTGTCGCGGATGCCCGCAAACTCGCGCTCCTGCCCGTCGAACAGGATCTGGCCGCTGTAGCTGCCGTGTGGGTACACACCCGACAGCACCTTCATCAACGTGGATTTGCCCGCCCCGTTTTCGCCGACGATGGCATGGATCTCCCCGGCCTGCACCTGCAGGTTGACCTGGTTCAGCGCCACCACGCCGGGGAAGGTTTTGCGGATGTTCCGCATTTCAAGAAGCATGGTCTCTCAGTCTGTTGGTGGGGCCTTGGGCCCCATCCCGGTTGCAGGCCGCCTGCGCTGCCCCAGCAGCATTCGCAGGCGGCGGCTCTACATGCAGAAGCCGCTCGTGCTCACTTGATCTGAGACTCTTTGTAGTACCCACTGCCGACCAACACCGCGTTCCAATTGGAGGAGTCCACCGCCACCGGCTTGAGCAGGTACGAGGGCACCACCTTCACGCCGTTGTTGTAGGTCTTGGTGTCGTTGATCTCGGGCTGCTTGCCCGTCAGTACGGCGTCCACCATGTTGGCGGCCACCTTGGCCAGCTCGCGGGTGTCCTTGAACACAGTGGAAGACTGCTCGCCCTTGAGGATGGACTTGATGGAAGGCACCTCAGCGTCCTGGCCGCTGACCACGGGGCAGGGCTGCTGGGCGGTGCAGTAGCCCACGCCCTTGAGGGAGGACAGAATGCCGATGGAGATGCCGTCATAGGGCGACAGCACCGCATGCACCTTGTCCTTGCCGTAGTAGGCCGACAGCAGGTTGTCCATGCGCGCCTGGGCCACCGAGCCATCCCAGCGCAGCGTGCCCACCTTGTTCATGCCGGTCTGCTTGCTGCGCACCACCAGCTTGCCGCTGTCGATGTAGGGCTGCAGCACGCTCATGGCGCCGTCGTAGAAGAAGAAGGCGTTGTTGTCGTCCGGCGAGCCGCCGAACAGTTCAATGTTGAACGGGCCCTTGCCTTGCTTGAGGCCCAGCTTGTCCACGATGGAGGTGGCCTGCAGCACGCCGACCTGGAAGTTGTCGAACGTGGCGTAGTAGTCCACGTTCTTCGAGCCCTTGATGAGACGGTCGTACGCAATGACCTTCACGCCCTTGTCGGCCGCGTTTTGCAGCGCCTTGGACAGCGTTGTGCCGTCAATCGACGCGATCACCAGCACCTTGGCACCCTTGGTGATCATGTTCTCGATCTGCGCGAGCTGGTTGGGGATGTCGTCTTCGGCGTACTGCAGGTCGGTCTTGTAGCCCCGGTCCTTGAGCACCTTGACCATGTTGTCGCCATCGGCAATCMAGCGCGCCGAGGACTTGGTGGGCATCGAGATGCCGATGGTGCCCTTGTCCTGGGCCGATGCCACGGACGTGGCGCCAATGGCAGCCAGTGCCACGGTGGCCAGCACGGCCTTGAAAATTGCACGCTTCATTTGAGTCTGTCTCCTGATGTTGTTTTGATTTGATTGCCGCTTGGATGCGTCACAGCCTTACGAAACTGTCGTGGCCCAGTGCCAGAGCCACCGCCCAAGGGCCGCCCCGCCGGGCCGGTGGCGTCCCCCTTCCCGCATCGCGCAGCGATGCGAGAGAAAGGGGGAAGGCGCGCACCGCCTCAGGGGGTTAATACTTGCGGTTAGGCATTTCCTTCGCCGCCACTTCCATCGGGAAGATGCCTTCTTCGGTCACGATGCGCTTGGGAACGGCCTTGCCAGCCTTGATGTCCTTGACGGCGCTCATCAGCTGCGGGCCCAGCAGGGGGCTGCATTCCACGCTCACGTTGAGCTTGCCGGCGATCATGGCCTCGAAGGCGCCCTTCACGGCGTCGATGGAGATGATCACGATGTCCTTGGCAGGCTTCATGCCGGCCTCTTCGATGGCCTGGATGGCGCCAATCGCCATGTCGTCGTTGTGCGCGTAGAGCACGTTGATCTTCTTGCCCTCGGCCTTCAGGAAGGCTTCCATCACTTCCTTGCCCTTGGCACGGGTGAAGTCGCCGGTCTGGCTGCGGATGATCTTGAACTTGGGGTCGGCCTTGATGACTTCTTCAAAGCCCTTCTTGCGGTCGATGGCAGGGGCCGAGCCCACGGTGCCTTGCAGCTCGACGATGTTGACCTCGCCCTTCTGGTCCTTCATCTTCTCCACCAGCCAGCGGCCGGCCTTGCGGCCTTCTTCCACAAAGTCCGAGCCCATGAAGGTCACATACAGCGACGTGTCCTTGGTGTTCACCGCGCGGTCGGTCAGCACCACGGGGATCTTGGCGGCCTTGGCCTCGCGCAGCACGGGTTCCCAGCCCGACTCCACCACGGGCGAGAATGCAATCACATCCACCTTCTGTGCGATGAACGAGCGGATGGCCTTGATCTGGTTCTCCTGCTTTTGCTGCGCGTCCGAGAACTTCAGCTCGATGCCGGCCTCTTTGGCTGCTGACTTGATCGACTCGGTGTTGGCGGTGCGCCATTCACTCTCGGCCCCCACCTGGCTGAAGCCCAGCACGAGGGGCTTTTGCGCCCAGGCGGCGCCGGGCAGCAGGGCGGCCACGGGCACGCTGGCCAAGGCGGCAGCAACGGTGCGGCGGTTCATTTTCATCATCTTGTCTCCTGTCTGTAATGGTTGGTTGACGACGGTTGCGGGATGGAAAAGCAGCGATGCGATAAAGGATGGTTCAGAAGGTGGGAAGGGATCCAGCGTGCCAGAGCAGGTTGCCAAAACGCTTCCGCTCTAGGCGCAAAGCGCAGTCATAGCTCGGGCTATGGCGAGCATTTGCAACGACGAGCGGGAGTGTTCTGGCGACATGAGCGGGCATGTTGGGTTCCTTCCCACCTTCTTAGGCCAGCATGTAGCCCGTCTTGACCATGGTGTAGAACTCGGCGGCGTAGCGCCCCTGCTCGCGGGCGCCGTAGCTGGATTCCTTGCGGCCGCCAAACGGCACATGGAAGTCCACACCCGCCGTGGGCAGGTTCACCATGGTCATGCCCACGGCAGCGTGGCGCTTGAAGTGCATGGCGCGCTTGAGCGACGTGGTGCAGATGCCCGCACACAGGCCAAAGGGCGTGTCGTTGGCCAAGGCCAGTGCGTGCTCGTAGTCGTCAGCCCGCAGCACGCAGGCCACGGGGCCAAAGATTTCTTCGCGCGCCACGCGGTGCTCGGGGCGGGCCAGAAAGRGGGCGGGGCTCATGTAATGGCCTGGGGTGGGGCGCTCCAGGCGCTCGCCACCCCAGACATGCTCCGCTCCCTCATTGCGCGCAATGTCGATGTAGTCCAGGTTCTGTGCCAGCTGGTTGTCGTCCACCACCGGGCCCATCTCGGTGCCACGCTCCAGCGCGTGGCCCACCTTCAGGCTGGCCAGCCGGTTGCGCAGGCGCGCCACAAAGGCGTCGTGCACCTCGGCCTCGACGATGAGGCGGCTCGATGCGGTGCAGCGCTGGCCGGTGGAGAAATACGAGCCCTGCAGCGCGCAGTCCACCGCCTGGTCCAGGTCGGCGTCGGCCAGCACGATGAGCGGGTTCTTGCCGCCCATCTCCAGTTGCACCTTGGCGCGGCGCTGGCTGGCGGCGCGCAGGATGCGGTCGCCCGTGGCGACTGATCCGGTGAAGCTCAGCGCGTTGACCAGCGGGTGGTCCACCAGCGYCTGGCCCACCTCGCGGCCGCTGCCCATGACGAGGTTGAAGGCACCGGCGGGCAGGCCGCTGCGGCTGATGATTTCGGCCAGCGCCCAACCGCAGGCGGGCACCAGCTCGGCGGGCTTGAACACCACGGTGTTTCCGTAGGCCAGGGCCGGGGCGATCTTCCAGGCCGGGATGGCGAACGGGAAGTTCCACGGCGCGATGATGCCCACCACGCCCACGGGCTCCCGGGTTACGTCCACCTGCACGCCTTGGCGCACCGAGGCGAGTAGTTCGCCCTGGATGCGCAGCGCCTCGCCCGCAAAAAACTTGAAGATCTGCCCGCCGCGCGCCACCTCGGCGATGCCTTCAGGCAGCGTCTTGCCTTCTTCCCGCGCCAGCAGCGCACCCAGCTCGTCCTTGCGTGCCAGCAGCTCGCTGCCGATCATGTCCAGCACGTCGGCGCGGCGTTGGGGTGTGCTCTGGCTCCAGGTGGGCAGGGCGTCGGCCGCAGCGCGCACGGCCAGCTCGGTCTGGTTGCGGTCGGCGCGGGCGTATTCGGCCACCACCTCGCGGGTGTCCGACGGATTGGTGCTGATGCCGGTGGTGGTGCCGATTTCCCACCGGCCGTTGATCAGGTGCCGGGGGCTGAGCTGGAGGTCGCCGAGCTTCATGGAGAGAGGCCTTTGTTGCAGTTGCGGCGAAGTCTATGGAAGGTTTCGATATCAATCCAATCGTTTTTTAGACAAAATACATATCGTTCTTTGCATTCTGGAAAACCCCTCCCTTTTCTCGTCCCCCTTCCATGAGCACCTACAACCACTGGTTCATCCGCGCCCGCCTCAAGACGCGCCAACTGCTGCTGCTGGTGGCCCTGGCCGAAGAGGGCAACATCCACCGCGCCGCCCAGGTGCTCAGCATGACCCAGCCGGCCGCCTCCAAGCTGCTCAAGGACCTGGAGGATGTGCTGGAGGTGTCGCTGTTTGACCGCCTGCCGCGCGGCATGCGACCCACCTGGTATGGCGAAACGATGATCCGCCACGCGCGCATGGCCCTGGCCAACCTGAACCAGGCGCACGACGAGATCGGTGCGCTCAAGCGCGGGCACTACGGCCAGGTGGGCATTGGCGCCATCACCTCACCGGGCCTGAGCCTGTTGCCCGCCGCCGTGGCACAGGTCAAGCAGGAGCACCCCAGCCTGCGCATTTCGCTGGACATCGAAACCAGCCCCGTGCTGCTGGAGCGGCTGGAGCAGGGCAAGCTCGACATCGTGGTGGGCCGCTTGTACGAGGAGCACGACAAGGAGAACCTGCGTTATGAGTCGCTGACGGAGGAGCTGGTTTGCGCCATGACGCGCCCGGGCCACCCGCTGTCGAGCATGAGCGGGTTGACGCTGCGCGACGTGGTCTCGGCCAGCTGGATCGTGCCGCCGGCGGGCAGCGTGTTGCGGCACCGGTTTGACCTGATGTTCCAGCAGGACGGGCTGGCGCCGCCGCTGCACACGGTGGAGACATCGGCSCTGCTSTTCATCACKCGCATGCTGCAGCAGAGCGACATGATTGCGGTGGTGGCGGAGGATGTGGCGCGCTATTACGCGGCGCATGGGATCGTGACGGTGTTGCCGCTGGCGATGCCGTGCCATATGGATGCGTTCGGAATCATCACGCGGTCGGACCGGCTGTTGTCGCCGGCGGCGAAGGTGATGATGAAGGCGTTGAAGCAGACGAGCCTGGTGCAGTATGGGCGCAGGTTGGAGGTGGGGGATTGATGGTTTGGGTTGTTGTTGGCTGGATGCGCTAGTAGGATATGGGCTGGTAGCTATTGATTTTGTAGTGTTGGTTCTTGTGCGCTGATTGGGTGGCATGCCTTTGTTGAAGGCGGAGGCCGGGAGTCGCCCCGGCGGGCGAGGTACTTTTCTTTGCTTCGCCAAAGAAAAGTACCCAAAAGAAAGGCGACCCCCAGTCTGCGACCCCTTCGCTGTGCGACGGGGCAAACCTGCGGCGGGGCGGTTGCGGGGTGCGCCGTGGAACTCGCTCTGCGCTGGCG